>JBBRGD010000104.1:0-6752 GCA_038241065.1 Flavobacteriales bacterium | reverse complement strand
GTAAATACGCGCCTACCCTGGCCTTGGAAAATTACGGATTGTCACAAGCTGATTTGGATATAATCTTTGACGCCGGTGAGGTGATTGGATTTGGCCCCTTAAGTTTAAGGGAAATAATTGGGCATCTGGAACAGGTTTATTGCGATTCTATAGGGGTAGAGTATATGTATATCCGGAAACCTGAAGAAATAAAATGGATCCAGGAAAAATTACACATTAACGATAATCGCCCAAACTTTAATGAGGCTCAAAAGAAGCACATTCTTTTCAAATTAAATCAGGCATATTCGTTCGAAAATTTTTTACACACCAAATATGTAGGTCAAAAACGGTTTTCAATAGAAGGAAATGAAAGTTTGATCCCCGCGTTGAACGCTATTATAGAGAAGGCAGCCGATCTTGGAGTTAAGGATTTTGTGCTGGGTATGGCACACCGTGGAAGATTAAATACCCTGACCAATATTTTTGGTAAAAGTGCGAAAAACATCTTTAGCGAGTTTGACGGTAAGGATTACAAACAGGACATATTCGACGGAGATGTAAAATATCACTTGGGATGGTCTAGTACCAGAAAGACAAAAAACGGCAAGAAAATCAATATTAATATTGCCCCCAACCCTTCTCACTTGGAAGCTGTAGGGGCTGTTGTTCAGGGAATTGCCCGTGCCAAACAGGACAAATTATACAAAGACAATATTTCCCAGGTGTTGCCTATTATTATCCACGGTGACGCAGCTATTGCGGGACAAGGAGTGGTATATGAAGTTGTGCAAATGGCACAATTGGAAGGATATAAAACCGGAGGAACTGTGCATATAGTGGTGAACAACCAAATAGGCTTTACTACAAATTATTTAGATGGTCGCTCCTCAACCTATTGTACTGATGTGGCCAAAGTAACCCTTTCTCCTATTTTTCACGTTAATGCTGACGATGCTGAAGCTGTGGTGCATGCGGTTTTATTTGCGTTGGATTATAGAATGGAATTTGGAAGGGATGTATTTATAGACCTTCTTGGCTACAGAAAATATGGGCATAATGAAGGGGACGAACCCAGATTTACCCAACCAAAGCTGTATAAAGCTATTGCTAAACACAAAAATTCACGGGATATTTATGCTCAGAAATTAATTGAGAAAGGCATTATTGGAGAAGATTACTTGAAAAAGCTAGAAGATGAATATAAAGCGAAATTAGAAGAAAATCTCGAAAATTCCCGCAAAGAAGACACAACAATAATTACCCCATTTATGAAGGTTGAATGGAAAAAATATGAAAATGCGCAGGAAGATACAATGATGGAGGCCGTGGATACCACCATTGACATCAAAGTTTTGGATGAAGTAGCCGGGGTGATATCAAAACTGCCTGAAGACAAAAAATTTCTCCGAAAAATAGCGAAAATTATCGAAGCCCGTCATACCATGTATTTTGAAACCAATCAACTGGATTGGGCCATGGGAGAATTGTTGGCTTATGGAACCCTATTAAAGGAAGGTTATAGCGTGCGTATAAGTGGTCAGGATTCCGAAAGGGGGACCTTTTCCCATAGACATGCTGTTGTTAAAGTCGAGGATAGTGAAGAAGAAGTTATTTTACACAACAATATTCCTGGAAAAGAAGGAGATTTCAACATTTATAATTCCCCGCTTTCAGAATATGCAGTTGTGGGATTTGATTACGGTTACGCCATGGCAAGCCCAAAAACACTAACAATATGGGAAGCACAGTTCGGGGATTTTGTAAATGGCGCGCAAATAATGATAGACCAGTATATCTCAGCTGCAGAAGACAAATGGAAACTACAAAACGGGCTGGTGATGTTACTCCCTCACGGATATGAAGGACAGGGAGCAGAGCACTCTTCCGGAAGAATGGAACGTTTTCTTCAACTTTGCGCCACAGATAATATGTTTGTAGCCGATGTTTCTACCCCGGCCAACCTATTTCATTTATTGCGCAGGCAAATGAAAGTGAATTACAGAAAACCCCTGATTGTCTTTACCCCTAAAAGTTTATTGAGGCATCCAAAAGTGATCTCCACTAAAGAGGAATTTGCCGAAGGAAGTTTCCAGACGGTAATAGACGATTCACAGGCAAATGTTGATAAAATAAAATCACTGGTATTCTGTACCGGTAAATTCTATTACGATTTGTTGGATCGTAGAGAATTAAAAGAGCGTGATGATGTGGCTTTGGTGAGGGTAGAACAATTATTCCCTTTACCCGCTGAAAAAATGAAGGCGATCATGGCTAAATATAAAAATGCCAATGATGTGATCTGGGCCCAAGAGGAGCCAAGAAATATGGGTGCCTACAGCTATTTGTTGTTGCATTTTGAGGAGGCTAAGAATTTTAGGGTTTGCAGTAGAAAATTCTATGGAGCTCCTGCTGCCGGAAGTTCGGTACGTTCTAAAAAACGTCATGAAAAAGTTATTGAAAGCGTATTTGACAAAACGATGATTTGATCAAATCAAAATAATCAAAATAAATTAAAAGTTAAACGCTTTTTGCGATAAGCAAAAGGAATCAAAAATAAAAAACAAAATATCATGGCTTTAGAAATGAAAGTTCCTTCACCCGGAGAATCTATCACAGAAGTTGAAATAGCTCAATGGCTGGTAGAAGATGGAGATTATGTTGAAAAAGATCAGCCCATCGCTGAAGTTGATAGTGACAAGGCAACCTTGGAACTTCCAGCTGAAGCAAGTGGAATTATTACCCTGATGGCTGAAGAAGGCGATGCCGTTGCCGTTGGCGCCGTGGTTTGTTTAATCGATACAGATGCCAAAAAACCGGGGTCTAATGATAAGGAATCTAAACCTGAGGGGAAAAAGGCAGGGACAGATGAGGCCGGAAAACCAAGTGGCGATGAAGGGTCTGTAGACGATTCTGAAAAGGATCTTACAAAAGAAAGGGAAAAACAATCCCAAAAGGAGGACAGTGAGAAAGCTCCGCCGGAGAAAGAAAAAACTTCTAAATCCAGTACGCCCAATCAAACTCATGATAAAACATACGCAACAGGATCTCCGTCTCCCTCTGCCAGAAAAATTTTGGACGAGAAGGGAATCGATTCTAAATCTGTGACCGGTTCGGGTCGTGACGGCAGGATCTTGAAAGAAGATGCTATACAGGCTAAAGCCTCTATGGGAACTCCTGGATCGGGAAAAAGAGGGGAATCCCGCAAAAAAATGTCAATGCTTCGACGCAAAGTCGCAGAACGCCTGGTAAGTGCCAAGAATGAAACAGCAATGCTTACCACTTTCAACGAGGTGGACATGTCTGTTATCTTTTCTTTACGTAAGCAATATAAAGAGGAATTTAAAGACAAACACGGAGTAGGATTAGGGTTTATGTCCTTTTTCACCTTAGCAGTAGTTAGGGCATTGGAACTTTATCCCGATGTAAACTCAATGTTGGATGGCGATTACCAAATTAAATACGATTTCAAAGACATCAGTATAGCTGTTTCCGGGCCAAAAGGGCTTATGGTTCCTGTGATGAGAAATGTAGAAAACCTAGGTTTTAGAGGAGTGGAAGAAGAAGTTAAACGACTTGCAATACGCGCCCGGGACGGGAAAATCACGGTAGATGAAATGACCGGGGGAACATTTACAATTTCCAACGGAGGAGTCTTTGGTTCGATGTTATCCACACCTATTATCAATCCGCCGCAAAGCGGGATTTTAGGAATGCACAACATTGTAGAAAGACCTGTTGCTATTGACGGCCACGTTGAGATTAGGCCAATAATGTACGTTGCTCTTTCTTATGACCATAGGGTTATTGATGGGAAGGAATCTGTAGGGTTTTTGGTAGCAGTTAAAGAAGCCCTTGAAAATCCGGAGGAATTGTTGATGGATAACGATGTGAAAAGAGCTTTAGAGCTTTAATCAATAATTGAATCACAAAAAAAGTAAAAGGCAGCAATTTTTAAAGATTGCTGCCTTTTACTTTTGGATAGGTTTAAATGATCAAAATAATATGAACAGTGTCAAAATATTCAAAAATAGCACTATCACTACTGCAATGGCCAAAAGGATCATTCCAAACTGCGAAAGTGCTTTGCTTTTAACAACGAAATTCATATCTCTATTTTATATTTTCTAATTCTAATTCTAATTTAGTTAGAAAAATAAGAAAGAAATATAGGGGTTTTCCCCCATTTCTCAAAGTTACTTCAGATAAAGGACTTTATTTTTATAATCTATCACGGCTTTTCCTTTTTTTAATAAATCGGCACCAATTATTCCGTGAACTTTTTTGGCTTTATGGCTTACCAAGGCTTCATTAACATGTCTGAGGTCAAACAGCACCAGATCGATTTTTTTCTTTTTCCAACCCATAATTTCAAGGGTGTTTTGTTGGGCAATTTGAGTGAGCATATTGGTTGCCCCTGCTCCTGCTGCCCTAACCTCACTATCTTTCGCCAGTAATTTGAAATGAGAGACGGCGTCAAAACCCACACAGGAACTTGAGGCCCCGGTATCCAAAATAAAGTTTCCTTCTATTTTGTTTATTTTTGCCGTTAATTCAAAATGATTGGTTTCAGTATATTTCAGCTTGATGCGATAATAGCCTTTCTCTTCTAATAAATTTTTTAAAGACAACATTCTTTTTGTTTTGACAAAGATAGGTCTTCAAAATAAATTATTTTTGCAATTATGATTTTAACCGATACGCATACTCACTTATACAGTGAAAAGTTTGATGAGGACAGGAAAGCTGTTATAAACAGGGCGCTCCAGGAAAATGTAACCAGGTTTTTTATTCCTGCAATAGACTCATCTTGCACCCAGTCAATGTATGATCTGGAAAGGGATTATCCTGAAAATGTTTTTTTAATGATGGGTTTGCATCCCACTTCGGTAAAAGAAGATTATGAAGAAGAGCTGAAGAAGGTTGAAGAAGAATTTCAAAAAAGGGATTTTTATGCGGTTGGAGAAATTGGCATAGACCTGTTTTGGGATAAATCACTCTTGGAGCAACAGCAAATTGCTTTTAAACATCAAATTCAACTTGCGAAAAGAAAAAAATTACCAATAGTGATTCATTGCAGAGATGCATTTGATGAGGTTTTTGAAGTGTTGGAATCTGAAAAGGACGAAAATCTCTTCGGAATTTTCCATTGTTTTACCGGAAATTACGAGCAGGCCAAAAGAGCTCTTTCTTATAATATGAAATTGGGCATTGGGGGAGTAGTTACTTTTAAAAATGGCGGGATCGACAAATTTTTAAATGAAATTCCGCTGGTACATATTGTTTTGGAAACCGATGCTCCATATTTGGCACCTTCACCCTATAGGGGAAAGCGAAATGAAAGTACATATATTAAATTGATCGCTCAAAAAGTTGCACAAATTTATGGTATGGAGTTAGAAGATGTGGCTGCAATTACCACGCAAAACTCTAAAAATATATTTGGCGGGTAATACAAAGATTTAATTTTTAATTTTGTTCATTTGCTTTGCCAACTAAAAAATCTACGTGACAAACTTTGAAGAAATAAGATTTTTCCATGATCATGAAGTCCAACCTGCACTTCATAAGTATGTTAATCATCCTATGATCAAAGCTTTGCTTCAATTTACCTTTCCCGAAAAATCGTTTGAAGAAATTGAACAGGTGACAGCATCATGCCATTCCATCCATGATTTTCAAGCTAAAGTGATTTATTCTTCGGTAAAAAAAGTATTGGAAAAAAGCTCTGAAGGATTAACCTATAGTGGATTTGAGAAATTAAAGAGTGACGAGTCCTATTTATTTATATCCAATCACAGGGATATAATTATGGATACAGGATTGATTAACTATGCTTTGTTTGAACAGGGTTTGGTCATGACTGCTTCGGCAATTGGGGATAATCTTGTTAAAAAACCTTTTTTATTGCTGTTGTCCAGGTTGACCCGGAATTTTTTGGTGCAACGTGGTCTTGGTCCTCGTGAAATGTTAAAAAGCTCGCAAAATCTTTCAGAATATATAAGATATTTGTTGCTTGAAGAAAACAGGTCTGTTTGGCTCGCACAACGCGAAGGACGTACAAAGGATGGTAATGATACCACTCAGCAAGGGGTGTTGAAAATGCTTGCAATGGCTAAAGGAGATTTGAGTATTTCCGAATATTTTTCCAAAATTAAGATAGTGCCGGTTGCAATTTCTTACGAATTTGATCCTACCGATACGCTTAAAATGCCTGAAATAATGGCAAAGAGGATGGATGAGGAATACACCAAAACGGCTCATGAAGATTTTAATTCTATCCTAAAAGGAGCATTGGGCAAGAAAGGGCGCATTCATTTAGAAGCTGGAAAGGTCTTGAAGGAGGATTGGTTTAACAATGCTGTAAAAGAGGAGAGCTCCGTAAACGAACAGTTAAAATCAATCGCATCAGGAGTAGATCAAAAAATTCATAAAAATTATAAATTATGGCCTTCCAATTACATAGCCTGTGATTTGTTGAACAATAAAGAAGAGCATAGGTCTTATTATACCGAAAAGGAAAAAAGGCAATTTGAGAGGCGCTTAACCCGAAGGATTGATCTTAAAAACTCCCTGGAGGTAAACAGCTATTTGTTGATGTACGCAAACCCGGTAATTAATAAAGAAAGTTTAGATGAAAGTCAACTCTAATATCTTATTGATATATACCGGTGGTACTATTGGTATGATCAAAGATTTTGAAACCGGCGCCTTAAAAGCTTTCTATTTTAGTGAACTTCTTCAAATTATTGCCGAGTTAAATCTTTTGGAAC
>JBBRGD010000103.1:0-6757 GCA_038241065.1 Flavobacteriales bacterium | reverse complement strand
AAATACTATATCGGCTTTATGGCTTATGAAGGTGATGATTACAAGAAAGCCAATGAGTATTTCGAACAGGTAAGTGGTGATGAGAAATATAAAGAAAAACTATCTTATTATCAGGCGGATTTAAATTTCAAACTCGGCAATTTCGAAAAGGCTATCACCATGGCAAAAGAACAGATGACAAAAAGTTCGTCGTTTGAAAAATCAGAGCTGAATAAAATCATTGGCGAAAGTTATTTTAATCTTGAAAAATATGATGAAGCCATTCCATATTTAAAAGAGTACAAAGGAAAAGCAGGCAAATGGAACAACACCGATTATTACCAACTTGGATATGCCTATTACATGCAAGGGAATTACGAAAGTGCCATTTCAGAATTCAATAAAATTATAGACGGAAAAAATGCCATCGCTCAAAATGCCTATTATCATCTTGCACAATCTTATTTAAATTCAGATCAGAAGCAACAGGCACTTAACGCGTTCAAAAATGCGAGTGAGATGGATTTTGATGCCAAAATTCAGGAAGATGCCTTTATAAATTATGCAAGACTGGGTTATGAAATAGGAAACAGCTATACCAGCCCATCTCAGGTATTTATAAATTACCTCACAAAATACCCAAATTCAGCATCAAAAGATGAAATGGAAACGCTTTTAATCGATTCTTTTATCACCTCCAAAAATTACAAGGAAGCTATGAATTTGCTGGAGAATAACCGAAATTTCAGCGACAAGGTAGCCTATCAAAAAGTTGCATATTACTATGGAATTGAGTTATATGAGCAGGGGAATTACCGGGATGCGAGCATAAATTTCGATAAATCGCTGACTGAGCGAAGGGATCCTGTGATCACTGCAAAAGCAACCTTTTGGAAAGCTGAAAGCGATTTTAACCTGAACAGGATACAAGATGCTTTAATTGGATATAAAGAGTTTGCAGGAATGAGCGGTGCAAAGGGCACTAAGGAAATTGAAAACCTGGATTACAATATCGCCTATGCCTATTTTAAATTGAAGGAATACGGAAGAGCCATTGACTATTTTGAAAGATATGCCAAAAACAGTGAAAAAGACAAAGCGCGAAGAAACGATGCACTTACCCGTTTGGGTGACACTTATTTTGTAACAAGTAAATACTGGCCGGCTATGGAAGCATATAATCAGGCCATACAAATGAATTTAGGAAATACAGATTATGCCTCTTATCAAAAAGCGATCAGCTACGGATTTGTAAACAGAAATGACAGTAAAATTGAGGAATTGAGCGGATTCATGAACAAATATCCAAGATCCTCCTACCGTGACGATGCTTTATATGAATTGGGAAATACCTATCTGGCAATGGAAAACACTTCCAAAGCCATTGAAACATATAATCGATTGATCCGTGATGTTCCCGGAAGCGCATTTGTGCCGCAGGCTATCTTAAAGCAGGGATTGATCTATTACAATAGCGGACAAAATGATAAAGCCCTGGAACGATTTAAGAAAGTAGTGTCAGATTATCCCGAAACACCGGAATCTATGCAGGCGGTGACTTCCGCAAGATTGGTTTACATAGATCTGGGAAGGACCGATGAATATGCTTCCTGGGTTAAGAATGTTGATTTTGTTGAAGTTACCGATGCCGATTTGGACAATACCACTTTTGAAGCAGCTGAAAAGCAATATCTTAATAATAACACAAGTGCTGCAATAACAGCATTCGAGAAGTATTTGCAAAGTTTTCCAAATGGGCTAAACGCTTTAAAAAGTAATTTTTATTTGGCACAAATGTATTTTAGGGACGATAAAAAAGAGAGGGCTGAAAAGAATTACAAATTTGTTGTAGAAAAACCCAGAAGTGAGTTTTCTGAACAATCCCTTGCAAGATTGTCTCAAATCTATCTTGAAAAAAGGAATTACAAAGAAGCATTGCCTTTATTGAAACGTTTAGAGAGCGAAGCCGATTTTCCTCAAAACGTGATCTATGCACAGTCAAATTTGATGAAATCTTATTATGAATTAAAAGATCTGAACCTGGCTGCATCTTATGCCGAAAAAGTGCTGGCCAATTCCAACATAGAAAACAACGTAAAGAGCGATGCACAAATAATTATAGCCCGCACAGCTTTTGAAACAGGAAACGAAAGCAGGGCGAAAACCGCTTATGCCGAGGTATTGAAAATTGCAACAGGAGAGTTGGCAGCAGAAGCACTGTATTACGATGCCTATTTTAAAAATAAAGCAAGTAATTTCAAGTCATCCAATGAAGCCGTTCAAAAACTGGCAAAGGATTATGCCGGGTATAAATTTTACGGCGCAAAAGGTTTGGTGCTGATGGCTAAAAACTTCTATGCCCTTAAGGATTCTTATCAGGCCACCTATATTCTGGATAATGTGATCAAGAACTTTCAAGAATATCCTGAGGTGGTAAAAGAAGCCCAAACTGAACTCAATAAGATCAAGGCGATAGAAGCCAAAACAAATGCTTCTGTAGAATCCAACAACTAAAAAAATTCATCTTAACTTTAAGAACATCTATATGCAAATTCCTTCAATAAAAAGAAGCCTGTTTTTAATTTCAATTTTATCCGGTGGGGTTCTTTTTGCCCAGGACAAACCTTTGGGAAACGAGACCGTGATCGTCGTAAAACCATACACACCTTCGGTAAACGACGCTTTTAAAATAAAGGAAACCCCCTCCCTTGGCGATTCTGTGCGGTTGGAGAAAAAACCCGTAAAGTACAGTATATTTTCAGTGCCGGTGGCATCGACTTTTACTCCGTCCAAGGGTCGCGCCACAACGGTTGAAAAGGCAAAACGAGTAAAACTTTTTGACAATTATGTAAGCTTGGGTTTTGGAACCTATTCCAGTATTCTTGCAGAATTTTATAGCAATTTTGAGGTGAGCAAAAGCGATAATTTTGGGGTTTACCTTACTCATAATTCTTCCCAGGGTGGAATTGACAATGTGCGTTTAGATGATAAATTTTATGATACCGAGCTCAATTTAAATTACAATTCCAAAAACAGAAAAAGTTCCTGGAATACTGAACTGGGTTTGCAACATCAGTTATTTAACTGGTATGGCCTGCCGGAAGGAATGAATTTTTCAGATGAAATGGTACGAGGAATAGATCCACAGCAGAATTATTATTCGGCATATGTTGGCGGTAACCTAGAATTATATGATTCGTTCTTCGAAAAAGCTTCAGCGAAATACAGGTATTTCGGAGATACTTTCACTTCTGCCGAAAATCATTTTGAGGCGGATGGTATTTTTGAAGTAGATATAGCCGGGGAATTGATCACCACTAAAGTTACTGCTGATGTGCTTAACGGAAAATTTGACAGGGGATTTAACAACCCTGCCCAAATTGATTACAACCTGATGAATTTTGGGTTCACACCAAGTTTGTTGATCCTAAGGGACGATCTTACTGTAAACCTAGGAGCTTCTTTTTATTACGCTCTTGACGCCGAAACCAATGATAATAGTTTTTATATCTATCCACAAATTCAGGCTAGTTACCGGATGGCGGGAGAATATTTCATTCCATACGCAGGGCTGGAAGGAAGCCTGGACCAAAATACGTACTATGAGTTCGCCCAGGAAAATCCTTATGTTTCCCCAACCTTAAATATTACCCCTACAGATAAAACCTACGATGCATATATAGGAGCAAAAGGAAAATTGGCAAACTCTATTGCCTATAATTTGCGCGGAAGTTATGAATCTGAGATCAATAAGGCATTATTTGTTCATAATCTTAGGAGTCCTTCAAATTCTGAAGGCTATTCCTATGGAAATTCTTTTAAAACGGTTTATGACGATGTTAATACACTTTCCTTTTTTGGAGAAATAAATGTTGATGTAAAGCGGAATTTCAAATTGGGAATGAATGCTACTTATTTTAGCTATTCTCCTGAAAATGAAGAAGAAGTCTGGAATTCCCCGGAATTTAAAGCTTCCATAATAGCCGATTATCAAATTACCGAAAAATGGTTTGCAGGTGCTAATTTGTTTTTTACCGGAGAGAGGTTTGACAGGGAAGAATTTCTTGTTGGAGGAGATGCCCTTAGCAGCAGAATTGTGACTCTGGAAAGTTTTGTCGATTTAAATTTGAATGCGGGATATAGATTTAATGATCAGCTTTCCATATTTGTAAAGGGAAATAATCTTCTTAACGATAGTTACCAACGCTGGTCCAATTACCCGGTCCTGGGAATTCAGGTTTTGGCGGGAGCCACCTATAAATTTGATTGGTAAGAGTTTCGAAAATTTAATAATAATCCGAAATGCCTAAAATTGAGATCCAATCAACTTTAGGCATTTCGGTTTTTAAGTTGCACAACAATTCAGTTTTGAGACATCTTTTCCTAAAGTAATTGCTGCGGGTTTTATTTCTTCGCCAAAGTCGGAACTATAAATTTAAATCTTCCCGGGAAGTTGTAAATGAGAGTTACTTTTCCTTCAATTTGCACCTTAATATTCCGAACGCCAATCTTAATTCTAAAATAACACACCTCTTTTATTTTAAAAAACTCATAAACAAGCAGTTAAAAAAATTGTTTATAAATTTTTGGTTAAATTTAACATAATATTAAAACCATTATTTAAACTTATAAAATGTAATTTTGCAAGCAATAATCAATGCTCAATTTGCTTATTCAATTTTTTACATTCTCTAAGTGATACCCTATTCAGATGGCAAAAAAATTTAAACGAAGTGACAGGTCACGCCCGTATTTAAATATTCTTGAATTCATGGTTCAGGAAAAAACATTTCTAACCATTATAATAGGTGGAATTATACTTGCAGGAATATTTACAGGTAATACCCGGGCTGCAATGTGGCTTGGTTTTATTTTTGCCGCTTATGCAACGGTTGCCAATGACAGTATTCAATCTCTGGGAACCTTTATTGAAAGTAATAGAAATAAGAAATGGTGGGTATTATGGCTTTATATAGGAGGGATTTTTCTAGTGACAGTCCTCTTTAGTTATTTGTATTTTGATGGAGATGTAACTTATCAACGGCTTTTAAAGGCCGATGGAAGCACAAATTATCCACATCCTGTCAACTTTAGTTTCTTTCAAATTATAGCACCTTTAATACTGTTGATCCTTACCAGATTAAGGATGCCGGTTTCTACAACTTTTCTGATTTTAAGTGTATTTAGCGCCGATACCTCCGGAATCACCTCTGTGATATGGAAGAGTTGGACAGGTTATATCCTCGCATTTATACTATCATTTTTGGTATGGTATCTTTCATATAAGGCTATCAGCAAGTTTTTTAAAAGCAGGAAATTCCATAACAGCTGGACGGCTATTCAATGGATTGTGAGCGGAACACTTTGGGCTGTATGGGTTATGCAGGATGGAGCAAATATTGCGGTATTCCTGCCGCGACAATTAAACCTGTTCCAATTCTCAATATTCGCGCTTACCATATTTTTAGGCTTAGGGCTTTTGTTTTACCTGCGGGGAGATAAAATTCAAAGAGTAGTAAGTGAAAAAATCAGGATATCTGATGTCCGCGCTGCGACGTTGGTGGATTTAACTTATGTGATCTTGCTTATTTATAAACTCTTTATTAGTACTGTGCCAATGAGTACCACCTGGGTATTCCTAGGGATCATAGGCGGTAGGGAAATCGCAATAAGTCTTGCAAGAAAGAAAAAGGGCAAAAAGCACCGGAAAAAGGCCGGAAGAATGATATTAAAAGATTTCGCATATGCGATGATAGGCCTAGCAGTTTCGGTTGCTTTGGCAGCCGCTGCCAATGAAAGTATCCGAGATTCAATTTTGGAAGCCCTGCAAGGATTGGGTTAACTTATTCAATAAAAAATAGAAAATGCGCTCCCGTTTGGGGCGCATTTTCTATTTTTAGCAAAAATTAAAGATATGTTGAGAAGAATAATAGTTATCCTTATTTTAGGAAGTATGTTAATCTCGTGTAATTCCACTGAAAAAATTACTGCCGATTTCCTCGTTTTCAATGCTGAAATATATACCGTTAACAATGATTTCGGAATTGCCGAAGCTTTTGTGGTTAAAGACGGGAAATTTTTAGAAATAGGCACAACTGAAGCACTTCAGAAAAAATACGATTTCACAGAAAAAATTGATGCGCAGGGAAAAACCATTCTTCCGGGATTTATTGATGCCCATGCCCATTTTTATGGCTTAGGCTTACAACAGCAAAAAGTGGACCTGTCCGGCACAAAAAGTTTCGAAGAAGTGGTTACGCGAATTGTCAAATTTCAAAAATTGCACAATTCAGATTTTATCACAGGTAGGGGATGGGACCAAAATGATTGGGAAGTGAAGGGATTTCCAACAAAGGACACGCTGGATATCTTATTTCCAAACACTCCGGTTGCTGTAACCAGAATAGACGGACATGCAATTTTGGCAAATCAGGCTGCTCTGGATAAAGCAAGGATCACAGTAAAAACTCCTGCGCAAGGCGGTGCTATAGAAGTTAAAGGAGGAAAACTCACGGGGATCTTAATAGACAATCCTATGAGTTTGATCGCCAATGCCCAGGATGCGCCTTCAATCCAGGAACAAGTAGATGCCCTGTTGGCTGCTCAAAAAATATGCTTTAGTTACGGACTCACCACTGTAGATGATGCCGGAATAAACAGAAGTACAATTCATATAATGGATAGCCTTCATAAGCAGGGAAAATTAAAAATTAGGATCTATGCTATGATAAGCAATACTACCGAAAATCTGGATTATTATCTCAAAAATGGGCCTTTC
>JBBRGD010000102.1:0-6758 GCA_038241065.1 Flavobacteriales bacterium | reverse complement strand
TGCCTCAATGTCAAGAATAAGATCAGCACCTTTTGCTGCGTTAATTGTTGTTTTACCAAAAGTATCGGAGACTAATCCAGTGCCTGGATTATTATCTGTATCTAAGTAAAATCTAAAAAGAGAATTTCCTGGGTTACCAATTTTAAATCCCAAATATATAAAACTACCGGTTGTATCAATCCACGCATATTCTTCTGTAACATTACAAGTACCAGTTGACGCCAGAGTTTCACTTTCAGTTAAGAGTGGATCATATTCGCCAAGGGTATAGTTACCATCAAAATTTACAGTTTGCGCATAACTCATCGTTGTAGAAAACTGCAAAACTAAAAAAGTCGCTAAGCTAAAAAAAGTAATTTTTTTCATAATCTTTTTATTTAAATAAACTTAGTTTTAAACTTTAAAAATATAGGGTCACAAAAAGCAGGTAAGAAATATGAATCACAAGCTTCTTGATCACTGAGGTTTCCAAGTGTTTGAAAGGAATTACAAAATAATACAGCTTTTATTGGAGGTTGTTCACTAAAAACTTTAATTTTTCCCTTTTCTTTGATTACCATAGAAACCAAATCATTGCCTAAAACCTGCAAAGGAGTAGAAGGTGACTGACTGCTCTTTGGTTTTACTGAAGATTTATTAATTGCATTAAGTGAGAGATATTCATTTAATTCAAAAGCAGTAGAGTTTTGAGCATTTACTGCAAAAAAACTTAAAAACGAAAACAAAAATGCGAGAGTAGTTTTCCAAATCATAGATTATATTTTTGAATTATACATATTTCTTTAATACTTTAATTTTATTATATTGAAATCTGTTTTTTCAATCAATTGTTTAATTTATTTTTTTAAATAGATAATTTATGGGGAACCTTCATCTAAATTGCTTTTATGTGTTATAACAATTCTAATTAACACGGAAGATTTTCGGGGAATCTAGGTCAAATCGATTTGGGACCAATTTGGATTTGTATTATTAGCGTTGTAAATATTATTATAAATAATAGTTTAAAAAAGAAATCGGTATCTTTTTAGATATAATACCAATTTAATGGCATGAAATACATAATTCTATCATTAAAAATGGGGAATTTCACCCATTTTGGAATCAAAAGATTGTTTTATGTAAGCTTAATTTGAAAAATCAATAGGTGAAATCCGGTAATTTTTACACTCATTTTTATAAGGACAAATATTCTGAAACTTTTATAAAACATATTCCGTCTTACTGTCAAATCCCGTAAATTGCACCAAAGTAAATTTTATGAGTAAAAATTTAGCCTATTACCGTAAAAACTACATAAAAGGCGAATTGCTGGAATCGGAAATTCCCGAAAATCCATTGGAACTGTTTCAGGTTTGGTTTGAAGAAATGGAAATGGTATTAAAATATAAACGTGAAAAATCTGATTCGACGGAAGTAAATACCATGACTATTGCTACTATTGGGCTGGATGGTTTTCCAAAAAACAGGATCGTGCTTTTAAAGGAGTTTAATAGCGACGGATTTATTTTTTATACTAATTACACTTCAGAAAAAGGAATTGCCCTGGCATATAATCCCAATATTTGTTTGTCATTTTTTTGGGCTGGCCTGGAGCGTCAGGTAATAATTAAAGGAAAAGCAGAAAAAACTTCGGAAGAAAAAGCGATCGAATATTTTAAATCCAGGCCACGTGGCAGCCAGTTAGGTGCCCTGGCTTCCGACCAAAGCTGCGAAATTGAATCGCGTGAAGTACTTGATAATAAACTTCGGGAACTTGAAGATAAATATAAAGACAAGGAAATCCCAAAACCTGAATTTTGGGGTGGATTTCTGGTTAGACCTGAAAATTACGAATTTTGGCAAGGCCGATCCAACAGATTGCATGACCGAATATTTTATAGCAAAGATCAGGGAAACTGGAAATTTAAACGTTTAGCACCATAAAAAATAAGAGCTTTATATTCTGATTAGAATCTAAGAAAATTTAAAAACATGAAAAGACTCATTCTTGTAAGACACGGGAAATCTTCATGGGAACACGAGGTAACCGATGATAAAAGGCCACTTCTTAAACGCGGAATTAAAGATGGGGAATGCATAGCCAAGGCTTTTGAAACGTTCTTTAATAAACCTACAATTGTTTGGTCGAGTCCTGCCGTAAGAGCCCTGGAAACAGCCAAAATTTTTAAGGAAAAATTAAAAATTGAAGACCAGAATTTTATTATAAAACCAGTATTGTACACTTTTGACAAGAATGATTTGCTAAAGCAAATAGAAAGTTGCGACTCACAGGTACAAACATTGATGGTTTTTGGCCATAATCCGGCGATGACAGGATTGGTTAATCAGCTTGGCAATCAATATTTTGAAAATATTCCAACTACTGGATTAACTGTTATTGATTTTGAAACAGAAAGTTGGAAAGAGCTTAAAAATGGAAAAACTATTTTAAATTTATTTCCCAAAAATTTATGTTAATTTCTATGAATAATAATCAATATATCAACAGGGAACTTAGCTGGCTTCAATTTAATGCGAGGGTACTTCAGGAAGCTGAGGACGATACCGTTCCATTAATAGAAAGGCTTCGGTTTTTAGGAATTTTCTCAAATAATTTAGACGAATTTTTTAAGGTTCGTTATGCCACAATTAAACGTATAGACCTGGCAGGAAAAAGTGCGAAAAGTGTTTTGCGTGGAATAAAAGCTGGAAAACTGCTGGAAGAAATTACCCAAATTGTAATCGAGCAGCAAGCTAAAAGTTTGGAAGTGCTTGATGATATTCAAAAAAAGCTTGAAGATCACAAAATATTTATCATCAAAGAAAAACAGGTTTCGCAATCTCAGGAAAAGTTTATAAAAAATTATTTTTTAAACAAGGTGAGCCCTGCCCTTGTCACGATCATTTTAAATGATTTAGTGAAAGTTCCAAGACTGAAAGACAGCGCTGCTTATTTGGCAATAAAAATGGTGATGAAGAATGATGTGCAGCAACAGGGAATTTCAAAATTGCTCAATAGGAATGTCAAGGATAAAAAATTTGTTTTAATTGAAATCCCAAGGAGCATCAATCGGTTTGTGGTTCTCCCCAAGGAAAAAAATGACGATAAAAAATATATCATTTTGCTGGATGATCTTATCAGATTTAACCTAAAAACGATTTTCAATATTTTTGAATATGAAAGTATTTCGGCTCATATGATAAAAATCACCAGGGATGCCGAGTTAGATATAGACAGTGATTTAAGCAAGAGTTTTATTGAAAAACTTTCCATGAGCGTTCAGGATCGAACAAAGGGGGATCCTGTTCGATTTATATATGATATGAATATAGGTGAAGATACCTTAAGCTACCTGATGGGAAAAATGGGAATTGATTCTACAGATAGTATTATCCCGGGCGGTCGTTACCACAATAGAAGGGATTATATGAATTTTCCAAGTCTGGGAAATGAAAAGTTGCTATATAAAGCTATTGATCCTCTGCCAATTCCAGGACTGGTATTACAGGGAAGTTTGTTTGGGATGATCGCAAAAAAGGATTATTTACTTTATGCTCCATATCAAACCTTTTCCTACGTGGTTAAATTTTTAAGGGAAGCTGCTCTTGACCCTGAAGTCCGGACTATTAAGATCACTATTTACAGGCTTGCCAAAATATCACATATTGCAAGCTCCCTAATAAATGCAGTTAAAAACGGTAAAAAAGTAACCGTGCAAATCGAACTCAGAGCGCGTTTTGACGAGGTGGCAAACATTCGTTACGCCGAGCAAATGCAACAGGAAGGCGTGAATTTGATATTTGGGGTTAAGGGGCTAAAAGTTCATTCTAAAATATGCGTAATAGAAAGGGAGGAAAACTTTAAACTTCATAAATACGGATTTATAAGCACCGGAAATTTCAACGAATCAACTTCCAGGATTTATACAGATTATACATTATTTACTTCCAATCAGGAATTACTGAAGGAAACTAATAAGGTATTCGATTTCTTTGAGATTAACTATAAAGTAAGCCGATACAAGCATTTGTTGGTATCTCCACATTACACCAGAAGCGCACTTATAAAATTGATTCAAACTGAAATTGACAATGCAAAGAGCGGAAAAATTGCGGGAATTAAATTGAAGATCAATAGTCTTTCCGACTTTGCTTTAATAGACAAATTATATGAAGCGAGTAGGGCCGGAGTGAAAATTCGGCTTATAATTCGTGGAATTTGTTCACTTATTCCAGGAGTTCCCGGAATGAGTGAAAATATTGAGGCAATAAGCATCGTCGATAAATTTTTAGAACATCCAAGGGTATATATATTTGAAAATGAAGGAGATTCAAAAATTTATATTTCTTCGGCAGATTGGATGACGCGAAATATGGACTACAGGGTAGAGGTTTCCTGCCCCATCTATGATGAAGATATCAAGCGTGAAATAATGGATACATTTATGATAAGTTGGAACGACAATGTAAAAGCGAGGATCCATTCCATTAATCAGGACAATGCCTACAGGAGAAGCGATAAACCGGTTATTCGTTCTCAATTCGCACTATATGAATATTATCAAAACAAATTAGAAAATATCAAGGTGTGATTATACAAAAAAAATATGCAGCAATAGATATAGGTTCCAATGCAGTGAGATTATTAATCTCTACGATCACCGAGCAAGAAGGAAAAGAGCCTATTTTCAAAAAAACATCATTGGTGAGGGTTCCTATTCGACTGGGAGCCGATGTATTTATGACCAAACTGATTTCCGAAGAAAATAAAATAAGATTGAAGGATACCATGGAAGCTTTTAAACTCCTGATGAAATCCCATAAGATCCAAAAATATAAAGCCTGTGCTACTTCAGCTATGCGCGAAGCAGATAATGGGGAGGAAGTGGCAAAACTCATCCTAGAAAAGACAGGAATAGAGATAAATATAATAGATGGAACTGACGAAGCAGCCATGATTGCTGCTACAGATTTGAATGTATTGATCCAAAGTGATAAAACCTATTTGTATGTTGATGTGGGTGGAGGTAGCACAGAGTTTACCTTATATTCCAAGGGGAAAACAATTGTGTCAAGATCCTTCAAATTGGGAACTGTGCGTCTTTTGGAAAACATGGTGAAGGAACAAATTTGGCAAGAAACTGAAACTTGGATCAAGGAGGTTACCAAAGATTATTCTAAGATAAATCTTATAGGTTCCGGAGGAAATATTAACAACATATTTAAAAGCAGCGGGAAATCGGAAGGGAAACCTTTAAGCTTTTTGTATTTGAGCTCTTATTATCAGCTTTTGAATTCTTTTACTTACGAAGAAAGAATCACAGAATTAAACCTGAATGAGGATCGTGCCGATGTAATTATCCCGGCAACCAAAATATATCTTTCGGCGATGAAGTGGACACGGGCCAGACGCATTTATGTGCCAAAAATAGGACTGTCAGATGGAATTATAAAATCGCTTTACCAGGAAAGTGTATTTGAAAATTAACCGTGAATGCTTTCATTTTTTCCGAGGTCTTTCATGACTTCGGCTTCAAAAGTCAGTAATTCATGCCATTTTTGATCTACTTCCGCTCTATCTCCGTATTGGCGTGCAAAATTTAAGAATAAGGTGTAGTGGTTTGCTTCGCTAATCATTAATACCCGGTAGAATTCCCTTAATTCGGGTTCCTGTAATTCTTCAGAAAGCAATCTGAATCGCTCACAGCTTCTGGCCTCAATTAAAGCAGCAATTAAAAGCCGATGTATGAGTTGTGTTAACCTGCTTCCGCCTTTAGGAAAGAACTCCCGCAATTTAAGTACATATTCATCTTTGCGATCCCAACCCAGCGTAATGCCCCTTTCCAGCAATTTATCGTGCACCATTTTAAAATGAGCCATTTCCTCGCGAACAAGTGATGTCATGGCAGTGACTAATTCTGAATATTCCGGAAAAGTCACTATTAATGAAACTGCAGTAGACGCGGCTTTTTGTTCACACCAGGCATGATCTATCAGGATTTCTCCGATATTCTTTTTAGCAATTTCAGCCCATCTGGGGTCTGTGGGTAATTTTAAACCAAGCATAATTATATATCCAGATCAAAGGTTGTCCGCAATTTTTCTATCAGCGGATTTTTTTCTTTTAGTTTATTGTATTTTTCAATATCGGTAAATGCGTATTTTTTTGCAGCCTGCTCGTTTACATTAATTTCTAACGTGATCAGGGTGTTTTGTAATTTTTTCTTTAAAAAAGCCATCAGTGGATTTTGCCCTCTTTCCATATCATTTTTCATGGTTTCATTGGGCAGTTCTATCGTGATAATTTTTCCATTGAGTTTAGGCATATCCGACTCCATAATAGAAGCCAGGATTTTTGCGCCGTTCTTTTTAATTCGTTGAATATATTCATCCCAGGCGGCCTGCAGTTGTCTTTCGGTAAACTTTTCATCATTTTCCTCGGTGACAATTGGCTGATTTCCCTTCTGCCTTGCAAGGAGTTCCTTTTTTTTTCGAATACTTGTAATGGACAATCCCGAAACTTTTTCGTTGGAAGGATCCGAAAGGGGAGTGGTTGGTTCTGCAACTCTGTTTTCTTCAGAAGAATTACTTTCAGAAGAAATGCTTTTTGAAGGAACATTTTCAGCAGCAACATCCTTAGAAACAATATTTTTAGAATTAATTTCAGCAGATATTTCTGAAATTGTTTCCTCCGGGTGCGTTGTTGTTTCTGAAAGAGTTAAATCTTCCTTTATATTTTCAGAATTTATTGAATCCGAATTTTGAATTTCGGCACT
>JBBRGD010000101.1:0-6760 GCA_038241065.1 Flavobacteriales bacterium | reverse complement strand
TATTGTCTGGCATAAAGAAGTAGCCTTAGGAAAACCAAAAACCATTTCTGAAGCATTCAAAATGATCGAATCACTCTCAGGCAGCACTCACGATGTAATTACTTCGGTAACTTTTACGACAAACAAGTTGCAAAAAACAGTGAATGATACCACAAAGGTCACTTTCAAAGAGTTGAACAAGTATGAAATAGATTATTACATTGAAAATTTCCATCCCTTGGATAAAGCAGGTGCCTACGGAATCCAGGAATGGATTGGCCTGACAGGGATTACCCGTATTGAAGGCAGTTATTTTAATGTGGTGGGCCTTCCTACTCATTTGGTGTACAAAACCTTACTGGAAATCGCTTCTCACTGATTTTTTGTAAATTTGAATCAATCTGTAAAGGGCCTTAATTCAAAAAAGTATGGCAGTTTTTCAGGATTAATAAAATTTTATTAATACAACAAAATTGATGTTATGAAACTTCGGATAATCCTTATGTTTATAGTGCTGATCTCTTTGACAGTACTTTTTGGATGTAAAAAATTTATTTCAAAAAATGAATCCTTTACACCCTTGGAATTATCTTCCAATTTTAAAGAATATTGGTTTCAGGGGAAAGCGGAGATCACTTCGTACAAACTGGAACAATCCCGGTATGGAGAACCACGTTCAGGAACTGCCGTGCTCATATTTGTAACTGAAGATTTTTTACCCAAAGCTCAGGTTAAAGCCGATGAAAAAAATGACAGCAATATTCCGGTATTAAAGCTGAATGCAGTCAAAAAGTTCAATACAGGCATTTATCCATATTCTATAATGCAAAGCACGTTTTATCCACTTGTGGGTAATTCTCACGCACTTAAAGTCTCTGCTTCTATTCAGGAATGGTGCGGCCATGTTTACACCCAATTAAATAACAGAGAAAATTTTGAGATCATTTCAAATTCATATTTTGAAGGAGAAGCCGATCAAAATATGGAACTGGACAAAACCTGGCTGGAAAATGAAGTCTGGACTCAGTTGCGCATAAATCCTGACAGTTTGCCAACAGGAGAATTACAAATGATACCTTCTTTGGAATACCTACGTTTGGCTCACATTGAAATTAAAGCCTATCAGGCTACTGCAGAATTTTACCAGGATGATAGTTTAAGCGTTTACAAGATCAGTTATCCGGAACTGCAACGGGATCTGAAAATATATTACGAGACAAGCTTTCCTTTTAATATTGAAAAATGGGAAGAGACTACCGAAAAAAATGGTGAAACTTCCACCAACACTGCAACAAAAATGGAAAGCATTAAATCTGACTACTGGAATAAAAATTCCAATAAAGACTTACCTTTACGCGAAAAACTGAATTTAAATTAATGTTAGAAACCTTCAGCACATACCAGAATGAAATAATTTATACCACAATTACAGTGGTTTTATTGCTCATTTTTCAATTCATATTAAAAAAAGCTGCCCATAGAAAGGGACAGCGCAGCGAAATAAATATTACGCGCACCCGGTTGATGTTTCAATACATCAATATTTTAATAATTTTGATCGCCATCTTTTTATTGGCTTTTGCCTGGGGAGCCAATCTCAAAGACCTATCGCTCATATTTTCCTCTGTTTTTGCAGTGCTTGGAGTAGCTTTATTTGCAATCTGGTCTATTTTGAGCAATATTACTTCGGGAATCATTCTATTCTTTTCCTTTCCTTATAAAATAGGTGATAAAATTAAAATACATGACAAAGACGCGCCCATTGAAGCTGTTATTGAAGATATTAAAGCGTTCCATTTACACTTGAGATCTTCAGAAGGTGAACTTATAACCTATCCCAATAATTTGATTCTTCAAAAGGCAGTCTCACTAATTCAAAAAAATGTGTATTTGGATGAAGGTAAGGATAGCCTATAAATGTTAAAGCCATTTTAATTGGGACAAACATTCATAAAGTTTATATATTTGGAAGAATTGAAAAACATTTATTTTAAATGCGCAAACTCCTTTTTTTACTGCTTTTTTTGGTTCTTTCAACGGCAAAAGCCCAACCACCCCAAAAACTAAATTCGGCCGAAATTCACCAGGCCATAAAAAAGTTAAATTTTCTAGGTTCAGTTTTATTCGTGGCTGCACATCCCGACGATGAAAACACGCGACTTATCTCCTACTTATCAAATGAGGTTCACGCTCGCACAGGATATTTATCCATAACCCGCGGCGATGGGGGACAAAATTTATTAGGCCCCGAATTAAAAGAATTATTGGGTGTTATAAGAACTCAGGAACTTCTGGCTGCAAGAAGAATTGATGGTGGGGAACAATTTTTTACCCGGGCAATCGATTTCGGTTACACCAAAACCCCCGAAGAAACCCTGGATATATGGAATAAAAAGGAGGTTTTGAGTGATGTCGTTTGGGTTTTTCGAACCTTTAAACCAGATGTCATCATCAACCGGTTCAATCACAGAACCTCGGGAGATACGCACGGCCAGCATACCGCCTCTGCTTTATTAAGTGTGGAAGCATTTGATCTGGCAAAAGATTCATCGGGTTTTCCCGGGCAATTAAGATATACGCAAACATTTGAACCAAAACGCTTGTTTTTTAATACCTCTCCCTGGTTTTATGAAAGTGACGAAGCATTTAAAAATGCTGATAAATCAAATTTTTTAGAATTAAATACCGGGGTCTATTTTCCTTCAAAAGGCCTTTCTAATCCGGAAATTGCGGCATTGAGCAGAAGCCGGCACCAATCTCAGGGTTTTGGCAGCACAGGAAGTCGCGGTACTCAAACAGAATATTTAGAATTGATTGACGGGAATTTACCCGAAAATTCTTCCGACTTATTTGCCGGAATAGATACCTCCTGGAGCAGGTTAAAAGACGGTACCATAATAGGACAAATTCTGGCTCAGGTTGAAACAAATTTTGATTTTGAAGATCCTTCGGCCAGTCTTCCAAAGCTGGTAAAAGCTTATCAGTTAATACAGGTTTTAGAAGACTCTCACTGGAAACATATTAAATCTCAGGAGATCAAGAAAGTTATTGCTGCATGCGGCGGACTTTACCTAGAAGCGATAGCTGAAACATCCACCGCGATAGCATCTCAGGAAATCCAGTTAAACTTTGAGGCGATAAACAGAAGTAAGCAGGACATGACATTGCTTTCTGTAACCGTAAACCCCGGAAAAGTAGAAATTGAACCAAACATTAAACTCCAAAATAACCAGAATTGGGAAAAAACCTTCACTTTTAAAATTCCTGATACCGCAAACTACACCTCTCCATACTGGTTAAAAGAGGAAGGTTCTTTAGGCATGTACAAAGTGGCAGACCAACAATTAATCGGTTTGCCTGGAAACCCGAGAAATATAAATGTGCGATTTTCAATTCGTATAAACGAAGTGGAAATCCCCTTTGATAAAGCTGTAGTTTACAAATATAATGATCCGGTAAAAGGTGAAGTATATCAACCTTTCGAGGTTATTCCACCTGTTTCAGCAAAAATTAATGAAAAGGTTTTGATCTTTGCCAATTCAAAATCTAAGATAGTTCCTGTGACCATAACGGCGGAAAAAAATGAGCTTTCGGGCCAGTTAAGTTTACAAACTTCTGAAAATTGGAAGATCGATCCTAAAACTGCCAATTTCAATCTTAAAGAAAAAGGAGCTTCAATCACTATTAATTTCACTGTCACTCCTCCAAAAAATCAGGAGGAAGCAATTCTAAAACCTATTGTTAAGGTTGATGGAACCAATTATTCTGATGAAATTATCAGAATAGAATATAATCATATTCCATTGCAAACTCTTGTCTTACCTTCAAAAACAAAACTTGTCAAGCTCAATATTCAGAAAAAAGGAGAAAACATAGGTTATATTGAAGGAGCCGGAGATGTGGTGCCGGAAAGCCTGGAACAAATTGGGTTTTCTGTCACTAAAATTGATCCGGGATCAATTTCTGCTTCCTCCCTTGCCAATTTTGATGCAATTGTCCTTGGAATACGCGCTTATAATACGGTTGAAGAATTAAAGTACAAACAGCCTACTTTATTAAAATATGTTGAAAATGGAGGAACTTTGATAGCACAATACAATGTCAATAGAGGAATTATTGTAGATCAGTTTGCCCCATTTTCAATAGAATTATCGCGTGAAAGAGTCACTGAGGAAAATGCTGAAGTTCGATTCTTATCACCGGATCATCCTGTTTTAAACAGCCCGAATAAAATCACTGCAAAAGATTTTGAAAATTGGGTCCAGGAGCGTGGTTTATATTTTGCCAATAAATGGGCTCCTGAATTTACCCCAATCTTATCGATGAACGATAAAAATGAATCTCCTAAAAACGGAAGTTTACTGATCGCAAAATATGGTAAAGGATATTTTATTTATACGGGTCTAAGTTTTTTCAGGCAATTTCCGGAAGGCGTTCCAGGCGCATTTCGTTTGTTTTCTAATCTGGTTTCAATAGGTAAATAAATGGAAAAACCAATAAAATATGTCTGGAAAAGGTCTTACACCATAGTCCTTCTGGCCAACGCGTTTTATATTTTGTTGTTCTACATCATAATGAAAATATTCTCCTAAAATGCAATTATTAGATTGGATAGTTCTTATTGGAACCTTAGTTTCTATTGTGAGTTATGGTGTGTATAAAACACGCGGCATAGACAAGGTTCAGGATTACCTTCGCGGCGGGAACCAGGCACATTGGTGGACCATTGGGATTTCGGTAATGGCTACCCAGGCCAGCGCCATTACATTTCTTTCTACTCCGGGCCAGGCTTATCACGACGGGATGGGATTTGTTCAATTTTATTTTGGGCTCCCAATCGCGATGGTGATCATCTGCATTGTTTTTATCCCTATTTATTACCGGCTTAAAGTTTATACTGCCTATGAATATTTAGAATCCCGCTTTGACCTTAAAACAAGGATGCTCACCGCGATTTTATTTTTAATCCAACGCGGACTTGCAGCAGGAATTACAATTTTTGCCCCCGCCATAATATTATCGGCAGTTCTTGGTTGGAACCTCAACATTCTCACGGTTTTAATTGGGGTTTTGGTAATTATTTATACTGTTTCCGGCGGAACCAAGGCTGTAAATGTGACGCAAAAACAGCAAATGGCGGTAATGTTTACGGGAATGCTTATCGCATTTTTGCTTATAGTTAGTTACCTCCCGGAAAACATCAGTTTTACCAATGCCTTGCAAATAGCAGGAGCAAATGGGAAAATGGATGTTTTGGATTTTTCTTTTGACTTTAATAACCGATACACTTTTTGGAGTGGTATTATAGGTGGGACATTTTTGGCGCTCTCCTACTTTGGAACAGATCAAAGCCAGGTGCAACGATACCTCACAGGAAGATCGGTCCGGGAAATGCAGTTAGGGCTCATATTTAATGGGATTTTAAAGGTTCCTATGCAATTTTTTATCCTGTTGGTTGGTGTGATGGTTTTTGTGTTTTATCAATTTAACCTGGCACCACTCAATTTTAACCCTTCAGCAGAAAGAGCTGTTTTGTCTTCAGAATATTCCGGAGAATACAAAAAGTTAATGCTCAATAATGAATTGATCCAGGAACAAAAACACGAAACTACTATTAGATATGGCAATAGCTTAGGCCAATCTGCTTCTGAAGAGGAAAATATTTATAAAACCCGAATGCTGGAACTCAAAACCCTGGAGGACAGTAACCGGCTACAGGCTAAAACCTTGATCGATGCTACGGGAAAAGATGTGGAAACCAACGATAAAGATTATGTCTTTATTCATTTTATCCTGAACAATTTACCAAGGGGTCTCATAGGTTTATTATTGGCGGTGATCCTTTCTGCAGCTATGTCGTCCACCGCATCCGAATTGAACGCACTTGGATCTACAACAACTATCGATCTCTATAAACGAAACCTTAAAGTCGAAAAATCGGAAGACCATTATGTAAAGATCTCCAAATGGTTTACTTTGGGTTGGGGTTTAATAGCCATCGCCTTAGCGAGTTTCGCAAATTTATTCGACAACCTGATTCAACTGGTCAACATCATTGGTTCTATATTTTACGGGAATGTGCTTGGGATATTCCTGCTGGCATTTTTTATAAAATATGTGCAAAGCAACGCTGTATTTATAGCCGCGCTAATCACTCAGATCCTTGTGATTCTGGCATATTATTTTGAACTTATGGAATATTTATGGCTCAATCTTTTAGGTTGCTTCCTGGTGATGATCATCGCATTATTACTGCAAACTTTTATTTATTCTCCTAAAAAAGAAACTCCTATTGAAAACTAAAACATATAAATGGGGCATACTTGGCCCCGGAAAAATAGCTCATAAATTTGCTAAAGGTTTAGCTGTTGTCCCTGGAGCTGAATTATATGCGGTAGCCAGCCGGTCTTTACCCAAAGCTGAAGAATTTGCGAAAGAATTTAATGCGACGAAATTTTATGGCAGTTATGAAGATTTGGTAAAAGATGAGGAAGTAGATATAATTTATATAGCAACCCCCCATGTTTTCCATAACGAGCATAGCCTTCTTTGTTTAAAACACAAAAAAGCTGTTCTCTGCGAAAAACCCTTTGCGATGAATAAGGAGCAGGTAAATGAAATGATAGAAATTGCAAAAAAGGAAAATATCTTTTTAATGGAAGCGCTCTGGACATATTTTTTACCACATTATCAATATGTATTGGAATTGGTTAGATCTGAAAAATTCGGGAAAATAAACGGTTTAGAAGCCAATTTTGGATTTGAAGCGCCCTACCTTCCG
>JBBRGD010000100.1:0-6806 GCA_038241065.1 Flavobacteriales bacterium | reverse complement strand
TTAACGGTTCTGTTAAAACTTTTAACAAATGTACTATATTTACAGCGCAAAATGAAATGGAATGAAAAAGGAAATTGTCGATATCCTTATTATTGGTGCCGGTCCGTCCGGAATGGTTTCAGCCTGTTATCTTCAAAATAGAGGATTTAATTTAAAAGTGGTAGAAAAAGCCATTTTTCCACGGTTTAGTATTGGCGAAAGCCTGATCCCGCAGTGCATGGACAATCTTGAAGAAGCTGGTCTGCTTGAAGCAGTTAAAAAAGCAGGATTTCAAAAGAAATTCGGTGCGCGGTTTATAAAAGGTTCCCGGGTTGGGGAATTCGATTTCAGCCAGAAATTCGGAAAAGGATGGGATTGGACCTGGCAGGTTCCCAGAGCCGATTTTGATTTAGTTTTAACTGAAGAAGCCCAAAAGCAAGGAGTAGATATTCTTTTTAATGCAGAAGTGATCAATGTGGAATTTGAAGGAAATAGATCAGTTACAACAATAAAGAACAATATTGGTGAAATCGGGCATATCCAGGCGAATTTTATTATCGATGCCAGCGGTTTTGGAAGAGTGCTTGCCAAACAACTGAAACTGGAAGCAAAACCCCAGATTGGGGCTCATTCTTCAATTTTTACTCACATAAAGGAGATAGACAGGCCAAAGGGAAAGGAGGGGGAACTAATCACTTTTGAAGTATTAAATACAGGAGTTTGGTTTTGGTATATTCCTTTTTCCAATGGCAATACCAGTTTGGGATTTGTGGGACCAAATGAATGGTTCAATCAATTTCCGAAAGACAATTCTAAGGCTTTTCAGAGTATGTTGAAAAAATTGGAATATTATAATGAACGATTTGATGAAAATCCCTTTTTATTTGAACCAATAAATATGGAAAACCTATCAAAAAACGTAACCCGTTTATATGGAGATGGCTATGTACTGACCGGCAACAGCGCCGAATTTTTGGATCCTGTATTTTCCTCGGGGGTTGCCTTTGCTACCACTTCCGGATTATTGGCCGCTAAACTCGCATTGAGACAACTCACTCACCAAAAAGTAGATTGGCAAAAAGAATATGTAGAATATATCCAGAAAGGAGTGAATGTATTTTCAACCTATGTAAAAGAATGGTATTCAGGGAATTTGCAAAAGATATTTTTCCATGCCAATCCAAATCCCCTAATCAAGGCACAAATCTGTGCAGTTTTGGCAGGTTATGTTTGGGATGAGAGCAATCCGTTTGTAAAAAAACACGAGCGAATAGTAAAAAATGTAGCCGCATTGATTGAAATGGAAGAAAATAATAAGGAAGTATAAACGATAAATATTTGAGACCAAAGGATTTAATTGCAAGCTTAGATTTATTCCCGAAAAAAGTTTTAAAAGGTTTGCTTGGTATATAGGTAAAAGTTACATTTGCAACCGCAAAATACTTGCTAAGTTCATTTAAAAGGAGAGTTGCCAGAGTGGTTAATGGAGCAGTTTGCTAAACTGTCGACGAGCAATTGTCGCATGAGTTCGAATCTCATACTCTCCGCTATTGAAATTCAAGGTTTAAAGTTCAAGGTTCAAAGTTTTGAATCTTGAATTAAAGATCAAAACTCTTTAATCAGGGTGTAGCCCCGAATTAAATTCGGGATAAACATCGCCGGTTCCCGGTTTAAATTGATAGAACCCTTGAACCTGGAATTTTTTGAATTTTGAATAAAAGAGCACAGCTCTTTTCTCGGGGTGTAGCGTAGCTCGGTTATCGCGCCTGCTTTGGGAGCAGGAGGCCGCAGGTTCGAATCCTGCCACCCCGACAAAAAAAGCCTGAACGGTATCTGTTCGGGCTTTTTTTATGATTGAATTTATATCCCGAAATAAATTCCGGAAAACCGCAGGTTCCCAAGAAACAGTGAGACTTCCTTTACATTATTGCCGAAGAATAATGTCCGTAGATTAACGCATAATTTAATCTGATAGATTTAGAAAAAAAATAGAATTTTTCTAAATCTATTCCTTCCTGACTTTATAGGCTCTATTTAAACTTTTTTCTGCTGGAATACACCTTAGGTCTATTCCATATTTTACAATAACTTGTAGTTCCCCTCATTATTTTTAGCTAAAGCTTAAGAGATTATCTCAAAGAAATTTTTTAATTTTTAATTTTTAAACAAAAAATGAAAAATTCAGCTTAAAAACATCTATAAAATGCTTATATATGTTTTTGAAGAATAAATCATAGGGTAAACGAATGTGCTTAAAAAGAGAGTGAATTTTTTTTCATAATTGGTTAGTTAGTTGACATCTCCTTTTTTTAGCGCTCATTCTCCAAGTCCTTTAAAATTAATCTGATGGCTAAACCAGCAATTGACACCGAAAAGGAAATTATAGTAGTAAGCGGTAGCAGTGGACTCCTAGGCAAGGCCCTTATCAACCGTCTTGGCGAGGATTACCTTATAATTGGTCTTGACATTCTCTCCCAAAGGGAACAATACATGAACATTATGGACTTTGGGATAAATACGTAAAGTAAAAGAATTAATCTCAAAATAATTATATGAAACGACTACTATTAACATTATCCATTGGCATTTATAGCTTGAATTTATCTGCCCAAACAGCAAATAAATCAGAAGAAAACGTAGATAACTGGCCGGTGCACGAATACGATCTTACCATTGAATATGAAACGGTAAATTTTACCGGGAAAGATGTGAAAGCAATGACAATTAACGGGGGTATCCCCGGGCCTAATCTGGAATTTACTGAAGGGGAATTCGCTGTAATCAACGTCACCAATAAAATGGATGAGGAAACGTCTGTGCATTGGCACGGAATAATTTTACCCAATTTCTTTGATGGGGTACCTTATCTTTCTACGCCACCAATTCGTCCAGGAGAAACTTTCCAGTACAAATTTGCCATTAAACAATCAGGTACGTATTGGTATCATTCCCATACAGGTTTACAGGAACAACGTGGGGTTTATGGTTCTATTCAAATCAATCCAAAAGTGAAAACCTTGGATTATGATAAAGATTTAGTGTTGGTCTTATCAGATTGGATGGATGAAGATCCAGAATCCCAACTTAAAAACCTGAAACGTGGTAACGAGTGGTACTTGATAAAAAAAGGACAAATTCAAAGTTGGGATAAAATCATCAAGCAAAAGGCAGTTGGCGCCAAGTTAAAAATGATTTGGCAACGTATGCCCGATTTTGCCATATCCGATAATTTCTATGACAACTTCTTTATTAATGGAGCAACTAAAAAGGAATATCCAAACTTCAAACCCGGTGAAAAGGTGCGCTTACGTTTTGTGAATGCTTCAGCGGCATCTTATTACTGGTTAACTTTTGGTGGAAAAGACCCAATGCTGGTTGCTGCGGATGGTAAGGATGTTGTACCAGTTTCAAAAAATAAAACCTTAATAGGAGTCGCCGAAACCTATGATTATATCGTCACCGTACCTGAAAATGGCAAATTAGAAATTAGAGCAATGGCCCAGGATGGGTCCGGTTTTGCAACAGCCTACGTAGGTCAGGGACCGGTTCTTAAAGCCCCTGTAGTGCCTGAGCCTGATCTTATTGAGAAAATGAAGCAAATGATGGCCATGGATATGAAAATGGGAGCCCCCGCTTCAAAATTCAATCCGGGTAAAAACGATTCCATTAAAGTGATGAAAAAGTACAGTATGGAGATGGGCGGAATGAAAATGGACGATAAGAAGACCAAGAATCAAAAGATGGATATGAAGCAAGATTCAACTCAAATGGTCCACAAAAAGATGGATCATTCCAAAACGGATATGAAAAATGGGAAAATGAAAATGGACGACACTAATGAAATGGATGAGATGGAGATGAAAATGGGCTATGTTGTTCCGGCAGATAAGGTTATAGGTGATAATATGAAAACCGGGGGAAATCCAGAATTCAACTATAACTATCTAAAATCTCCTGTCAAAACAACCTTTGAAGGAGAAAAACCTGTAAAAGAAATGCTTTTCAACCTTACGGGAAATATGAACCGTTATGTATGGAGTATTAACGGTGTGCCACTCTCAGAAACCGATAAGATCAAGATAGAACAAGGAACGGCGGTGCGAATTACCTTGAACAATCTAACAATGATGCACCACCCGATGCATCTTCACGGGCATTTCTTTAGGGTATTAAATGAAAATGGAGAATATTCTCCATTAAAGCATACGGTCAACGTCGCGCCAATGCAGAAAGTGGTTATTGAATTTGATGCCAATGAAACAGGAGATTGGTTTTTTCACTGTCACATCTTATACCATTTAACTAGTGGCATGGCTCGTGTTTTTAGTTATGATGATCCACGTGATAAACGTCTAAAGGACTATCCTCTTACAAAACTTACCAATGAAGCTGACCATATGTACACCTGGGGAGAATTGACCGCTGCGAGCCATATGACAGAATTATACGCTACAGCTACCAATATCAGGAACCAGTTTACCGTGAGAGCTGAATATGGATGGAACAAAAATCTGGAAGCGGAATTTAGTTATGAGCGATATCTAAATGATTATTTCCGGGTGTTTGGTGGAGTTAACGTTGAAAATGAAGGTGAAGACAGCTTAGATGAAATCAATACAACGGCTATTGGTGGAATAAGATATTTAATGCCATTGCTCATTAATGCAGAAGTACGAATGGATAGTAAGCTAAGGCCACAAATTAGCTTTTCAAAAGCCACAATGATTTTCCCAAGGATTTTGCTATACGGTGAATATGAATATCAAATGGACTTTGGATGGGTCAATGATTTTCCTGATGGTACAGACTATAAAGAAGAAACTACGTGGCAGGTAGGTCTGGAATATATCCTGGGTAGAAATTTTTCCATAATGGGAAGTTATGATAACCGTTTCGGTGCTGGTGGCGGACTTTCCGCAAGATTTTAAAATTTTTCTGAATTTACTCTTTCTTAACTTTTTATGCTCTATTTAAACTTTTTTATGCTGGAATAACACAACGGTTCATTCCATATATTTAACAATAATTTAAAGCTCCGCACATTATTTTTAGCTAAATCTTAAGAGAATATCTCAGAGATATTTTTTAATTTTTAATCAAAAATGAAAAATACTGCAATAAGATTGATATTGGCGACAAGCCTTTTATTAGTCGTGATAACTATTTTGGCTGGATTGAATTTCTCATTCAGTTTGATATTTTTTCTTACTTTATTTGGTCAGGTACTTTTGATATATACTGTCTATAAAGTACTCACAGATAAATACACCACTGATAAGACTTTTGACGATTGGTATGAAGATCACCCAATGTCAGACAAAGATTAGATTTGTTTTTAACTGATCTATTCTTTTTGCTAAACCTTTCATAATTTCCTCTTCCCTTTATCTAAAGTGAACAGGGAATTATTAATTCATTTGAGAAACCCATGGTTTTAATTGAAGAATGGGACTTTTATAAAATATGGTTTCTCCTACTCCATTAATTCGAATTACTTTTATACAACCAATATTTGATGAAAATCGGCTAATTTTCTCTTTAGATTGTTTAGTTTTGATCTGGAATCAAACTTTAAAAAATGCAACTAAATCAATATATAGACCATACTATTTTAAAGGCAACAGCTGCACCAACGGATGTTGTAAAACTCTGTGCAGAAGCGATTCAATTTAAATTTTATGCCGTTTGTGTAAATGGATGTTACATTAAGCTGGCGAAAACCGAATTAAAAAACAGTGAAGTAAAAATAGCAGCTGTGATTGGTTTTCCGTTGGGAGCTATGAGTACGGAATCAAAAGTCGCAGAGGCTGTTCAATGTGTCGCAGACGGAGCAGATGAAATTGATATGGTTATCAATATTGGATTACTCAAGGCCGGACAAGCCGATCTTGTGGAAGATGAAATTGCAGCTATAAAAAAAGCTATTGGAAAGAAGGTGCTCAAAGTTATTATTGAAACCTGTTATCTCACAAATGAAGAGAAAAAAATGGCCTGTCGCGCGGCTTTAAACGCTGCTGCCGATTTCGTAAAAACCTCTACAGGTTTTGGAACCGGCGGAGCCACAATTGAAGATGTAAAACTTATGAAAGCTGAAGTTGGCGATAAACTTAAAATAAAAGCTTCCGGAGGGATTCGGGATCTAAAAACTGCCCTGGAATATATAGAAGTAGGAGTAAGTAGATTGGGAACTTCTTCCGGAATAGAGTTAGTAAATTCAAAACAAGTATAAATGAGCACACATATACAAGCCAAAAAAGGGGAAATTGCCGAATCAATTTTATTACCGGGGGATCCTTTAAGGGCCAAATGGATCGCGGAAACTTTTCTTGAAGATGCGGTCTGTTATAATAAAGTCCGCGGAATGCTTGGGTTTACCGGTATTTATAAAGGAAAGCGGGTCTCTGTTCAAGGCACGGGAATGGGAATTCCTTCCACATTAATTTATTGTCATGAGCTTATTACAAATTACGGGGTTAAAAACCTGATAAGAGTAGGCTCTGCCGGGTCTTATCAAAAGAATGTAAATCTGCGGGATATTGTTATCGCCATGTCTGCTTCTTCTACTTCCGGCATTAATAATTCTAGGTTTGCAAATTCCGATTTTGCCCCTACCGCAAATTTTGAGCTTTTTATGAAAGCCGCGTTATATGCCAAAGAAAATTCTATTCCCATTAAGGCGGGCAATATACTGTCATCTGATGAATTTTATGAAGATGATCCCGAAGCCTATAAAAAATGGGCAGAATTCGGAGTGCTTTGCGTAGAAATGGAAGCGGCAGGATTGTACACCATCGCTGCAAAACACAATGTAAATGCCCTGGCAATTC
>JBBRGD010000099.1:0-6815 GCA_038241065.1 Flavobacteriales bacterium | reverse complement strand
TATTCTTAATAGCAGCGGCTAACACCTATCAGGCTATTTAGCAACAACTTTTATGTTCTTGAATTGGTGGACAAGATACAGTTCCATAAGAGCAATAAACACAACAATCTCCTTCGTTTGGTTTTAGAACTGTTTTACAATTCTCACATTCGTAAAAGAATTGGCAAGCGTTTGTTGGCATATCTTCTACTTTTTTATGTCCGCAGTTTGGACAAGTAATCTCTGATTTTAATATAGTTTCCATTCAATTTTTTTTTGTTTAAAGCATATGTGGTATGTCCGAAGCCAATGTTGGATATGAGAAAATCATTGTTCTAATATCATTAATTTTCATCTTTGTTTTTATAGCCATCGCAAAGAGATTTATTGTTTCTTCTGTATGTGGTCCGATTAAATGCGCTCCCAAAATTGTTTGAGTCTCTTCGTCAATTATGGTTTTGAATGCATATTCCTCTATCTTCAAGCGTTTAGCATTAAACCAATCGCCAACCTCCTTATAATTTACCCTAACATTTTTATTTTCCTCTTTTGCCTTAGATTCAGTATAACCAACTGAAGCCATAGTAGGCAAAGTAAAAACTACCGTTGGCATTGGAGGATAGCTTATTTTTTTATTATTGCCTTTGATGATATTTGACGCAACTGTGTGACCTTCCAAAACTGCAACTGGCGTTAAGGGTAAACCTTCTGAATCTGCTGCATCTCCCGCTGCATATATGACCTGGTTTGAAGTACTTTGAAGGTATTCGTTCACCGATACACCTTTTTTGGTAAATGCTACGTTAGCTTTGTCTAAATTCAAATCAAATATTGCAGGTGGTCGGCCGGCAGAATTAAAAATAGCTTCTGCTTCAAAATATTCTGTTTTATCTTCGGATTTACCTAATACTCGATATTGGTTATCCACTTTTTCAATCGCCGTCACTTCCGTTTCAAGAATGAGTTTTATCCCTAATTTTTTTGTGGTAGAAACAAGATGTTTTACAATATCCTGTTCAAAATTTTTCAATGGGTTTTTTCCACGATGTACAATCGTTACTTTTGCTCCACATCGAGCTGCTATATGCGCGAACTCAAAGGCAATATACCCGCCACCGATAAATAATAAAGATTTGGGCAATTGTTTCAAATTCAAGAAATCGGTACTGGATTTGGCATAATGTCCCCCTTCAAATTCTAAAACCCTTGGCTTGGAACCCGATGCGATAACAATTTTTTTAGCCTTTATCTTGTCATTTCCAACTTCCAATGTATTTTCTGACAGAAATTTTGCTGAACTATGAAAAGTATCTATTCCGTTTTTTTTATACACTTTTTCAATTTTTGGTGGCATTTCATCCACAAAAGATTGTTTAAAGTCCATTATATCTTTCCAATTGACTTGAGGTATAGTATCAATCCCGCTACCTTTAAGTCTTTTAGCAAAATCTCGAACTTCCGTAGCACCTATAATCACTTTTTTTGGATCACATCCCCTCAATGCACAAGTGCCACCGTAAGGTAATTCATCTGTAATTCCAACGCTTAACCCTTTTGAGGCACATTTATTGGCGATGGTCATTCCTGCCATTCCAGAACCAATTATAAAAACATCATATTCTTTCATACTAATTGAATGGTTTTTGTTCGGTTACTTTATAGCCTGTTGAATTTATTGCTTTCTCAATTTCTGCTTCATTGGTTTTGGTTCTGTCAAATTCAATGATTGCGTTTTCATTTTCGTATGACGCTTTTGAGTTTACAATCCCGTTGAGTTTATTTACTTCGTGGTTTAAGTGTTCTTCGCAACTCGCACAGGTCATTCCACTGATTTTAAATTCAGTTGCTTTAATGTTCGATTTGTCAACTACGATTATTTGCTTTTCTGTGTTCGGGTAAAAAATTTTTGAATAATATGGGAAAGCCAACATTACAAATGCAAATACGGTTACAATTCCTAAAAAGGTTTTTGACTGTATAAATTTTAGTTTATTGTCTGTGTCGCATTCACAGTTGATTTCTTTTTGATGTTTTAGTTTTTGATACCAAGCAATACCAAGAACCAAAATTGTTACACCAATCAGATACGGTCTAAAAGGTTCTATCCAAGAAAATGTAGATGCAATTCCGCTTGTTCCTGCAATCAAAGCTAAAACAGGTGTAATACAACATAATGAAGCCGTAATTGCAGTTAGTAAACCTGAGCTGATTAATTTGTTTTCACTTTTCAAATCGTGTCTAAAATTTTGTTTTTGTCGAGTATCTCAAAAAACGGATTTAGTAATGTTGAATATTCAGTTGTCAATGAGTAAAAAATTGTTTGGGCTTCTCTTTCGGTTTTTAATAGATTTCTATCTTTCATTTTTCTCAAGTGTTGAGAAATCGCAGAAATGTTCATTCCAAGAATATCGCTTAAATCACAAACGCAAAGTCTTTTTTCTTCAAAGATTAGGTAAAGTATTTTGAGTCTTACACTATTTCCGACCAATGAAAGTCCATTTGCCAAATAGTCAAAAGATTCATTTAATTCCGAAACAGTGTCTTTGCAACGATTTATTTGATCAATATCTGCTTGTTGTCTTATGCACGAATTATTTTCCATAAAACAAAGTTACGTTTATTTATTATTTAAGCAAGTACTTAAATAATAAATAAACGTTGGAAAAATTTTAGCTCTTTTAGTTTTAGAACGTTGGATTTCTGTTTAGGTAAAACGAAAAGTGCTAAAATGTGCGGCTGGTTTTCCGCTATATTTTAAAATTTGTCGATTTATGCTTGTTAAGAGACTTTCTTGCCAAAGAGTAAAAATCTATTGTTTCTTCAGATTCGTTTGGATTGAGGTAGATTTTATAATGCTGTTCCTTTTCTTCATCATTTAGAAAATACCAATACTTCATCGATTGGATGAGTCCGTCACTCGTATTCATTATCCAGTTTTCTATAGCATCATATTTTTCTTGACCGACTACCTCCCGTTCTTCCAATTCGGATCGGTCTAAATATTTTACTTTGGTTTCAGCTCCACTTAACCTAAATATTTTCCAACCAAATTTTGAAAGTTTTAAATCACGCTGCAAATCGGTTTCTTTTGAGTGATAATTTTTACCGTCTAATTCCAACCCTATACGAAGTAATGGATTAGCAAAGTCAATAAAAAAATTAAAAACAGGAAATTGTGGATATAAGGGGATATAGGATGTTTCCCTTATTGAATTCCAAGCTGTTCTCTCTATAGGAGATAAAAACCTGTTCCAATTCAAGAGATAACTTTCACTCCAATTTTTAATATCCCTTCTTGAAGCTTCTAAAATAAAAGGAATATTTTCCATATACAATTGTCTAAAAAACCCCCACTTATCAGTAATAGCAGTTAATTTTTCGAAATCGTGAGAAAGGATTTTATTAATTGCTAAATTTTCTAAATCAGTATCCGTAAAATTTTCTAAGAAACTCATTTTTTTGCTTTTGGGTAACGGCAGTCTATCCAAAACCTGAGTTTACTGCCAATTATAAACTAAAATAAGCTTTTTAAACTTGGGATTAGGGCAGAATGGCTATTTCGGAGTGACGGTGTCACCTGTTTCGGTCAAACGGTGCCATTTTGAAAGATACTTCTATTATATAAAAAATTAATGTTATTCGTTCTTTAAAGCTCCTTTTCTTAGCTTTTCCTCATTGAGTGGATATTCCAAAATTTTTACAACATTGGGTGATTAAATTTTAATAGTATATTTGTTTGTTGTCTACTAAAAGTTAAATTCAAACCAAAAATAAACTCACAGGTTGATTAAATGGAAATATTCCGTACATTTGTTCCATCATTATTAGCGTTCAAATTCTCTGAAGATGAACCTGACGAGTTGGAAAAATTATTCGATCAATGGGAAGATCCCTTTTATTTAAATGAGTTTTTCGAAGAAAATGAAAAGGATATAGACATATCAATAGAAGAAGCTATTGAAAAAGCACGAAGCGAATCTAAATTTCTAAGAAAGAAGTTGATCAACCTAACCGCTTCAAAACCCATAAGGTTAAATGAATTATTTAAGAACCTTAACAATTATGAAATTAAACCGAAATTACTTTCCCCTCAAAAGGCCCCCAATCGTTGGTTAAGATTATATGCCATTCGTATTGATAAAAACGTATATATAATTACCGGTGGGACTATAAAATTGGATGGTGGCGCTATTGCAGCAACCAAACAATACCGAATGCAGGATAGAAATCACACCAATGAAGAACTAAAGAAGATTAATAGATGTAGAGATTTTCTCCTGGATGAAGGAGTAATTGATGAAGAAAGCTTAAATGAAATCTTTGAATTATGAATATGAAGAAAATAGACAAATTAAATTCTTTGATCTCTGAAAAGAAATCAGGATGGCTTGATAAAGCTAAATGGAGAGAAGAAAATGAAGTCTGGCTGGACATTTCCTTCGCAATAGCGGTAAAGATACTTGGTGCCTTAAGGGAGAACAAAAAATCTAATGTTTTTCCTAAGAACCAGAAGGAATTGGCTGAAGCAATGGATTGCTCTCCGCAGTATATAAATAAAGTATTAAAGGGTGCTGAAAATTTACAATTGGAAACAATTTCGAAAATTGGAAATATTTTAGAAATACAGTTAATCGAAGTTCCGAAAACTGAGAAAATTGCTCAAGAGGTTTATAGTCCGGATTGGGCTGCTGAACCTATCAATTCTTACGTTGCAAATAGGAAACAAATAGAATTCCCAAAAGTTAAGAGAGGATTATTAGCTGCCTCCTTATCTAAAACTCAAAAGATCGAACAGAAAGGAATAGCTTATACTTCAATGATGAATAAATTTACTTTTGAAGAAGATTTTGATAATGATCCAAACTATCCTCTAAAAATTGTTGCATAATGTCTGAGTCAAAAAAAATTGGATTTTCTCTAAAAAATGTTTCCACGGAACAATTCGCTATAATTGAGGAAGCCTTTGACAATGAGAAAACAATAGAGTTAAATTTAGAATCCGGATTTGTAATTGAAAAAGAAAAACATTTAATATCCAATTTATTCAAGGTGCAGTTCACGCAAGCTAAACAACCCTTCTTGATCCTGGAAACCGCTTGCCATTTTGAAATCTCTCCGGAAGCCTGGAATGCGTTTTTTGATGAGAAAAAGAATATACTCACCCTTCCAAAAGGATTCGCAAGTCAACTGTTGATGCTTAATATTGGTACCTCCAGAGGAGTTCTTCATTGCAAAACAGAGGACACAGTATATAATCAGTTTATGCTTCCCACAATTAACGTAAATTCCCTGATAGATAAAGATGTAGTTATTGAACTGACTGAAAATGATCGAGTACAATAAATATTTTTTTTAGCATTCTACTGGAACAATTTCATCGGAAACTAAAGCTTCTCTAAAGCCAATGAGCACCTCTACTCCTCACCCTCTCCATAATCTCTACCGCCTGGAAATAGAAGAAGCCTTGGAAGAACTACAGCATCTGCAAAAGGATGGCTTTTACAACGTCCCAAAGATCACCTGGTGGATCCTTAAGTTCGATGAGCTTTATGAATATAGTTATATTCACAGACACGTAGGGTCCTGTATAGACGGAATGGGTTGTAACTGTTGCTGGGATGCTCCCGAAAGCAGGTTTAGCGATCTCTATACGGTACTTCAGGAAGTGGTTCAACTCTACAGTTATAACAATTACTACAGGAATGAACTCGATGTGTTGGAGCAGGTTCGGGATGATCATCCGGCTTTGATGCAATGGCTGCGAAAGAATGAGAAACTGGGCAGCGAAGATTTCTTGTTGTTTTGGATTGAATGGCTTGAAGAAGAAAATACAGTAAAACCTTTTGTGTTAGGTTGGAAGGATCTGGATATAAAATTCAGATCAGAGGAATGGAAAAATACGATCAAATTCCTAAAGGAATTCAATGATTTGTATTGGGACTCTGAAGTTTGTATGGCTTCGGATGCTTCCTGATCCCGTATTGAACTGGCATTGGAATGCTTAATAACCCCGGATTGATTCCGGGGTTATTAAGCATTCCTTAGCTATTTATAATTCAGAAGTGCTTTTAAAATTTTTAGGAGTCAGATTCTTAACAATACCATTAGTCATACCTAACTACAAAGTCGGCGGCACTTTACGAATTAACGGCTAATTTCTGGGGGGTTTTGCCGATAAACATTGCATATATAATTTAAGTTCAATCCTGGTTTTCAGATTCCGGAACCCGGCTGCCAGTTTTTGTGGCGTAATAGTGATGTACATAGATATTTGATTTTTATTTTCACCTGTTGTGCTCCCGGTAATTAGGCTGGTTGCCGGTAGTTCGTTTTTTCTCTACCAACAATGGTTTCTTTTTGGGTTCTTCCTGTTCGAGTAATGCCTGTAGTATAGCCGTTGTAGGTTTGGTTTGATTCTTTTCTATGTCCCTTATGATCGCTATAAGAGCATTGATCCTGCTTTTTATATTTTTTTCTAAATGGATCATGTTAGGCCCCAATTCTTCGTGTGGCGAAATAGAATTATTTTCAAAAAAATCCATCATAACACTCAATGTTTCGGAATGTGATGTTGCAATTTTTTTTGAAAATAATCGAAACCTATCTGCAACAGAACGTTTTAGGCTCACCGCTGAAAAATCAAAATTCTTCTCCATATTATAATTCATTTACAGTAAATTTTTGCTGATTTTAGGGGGTTTACAAGGTTTTTACTGTAAATAAAAACGCTTCATTTAATTTTAATTCAATTAAAACACTAGTAATCAGTTAGTTAGAAAAAGGGGAAATACCTTAACATCGCGCAGCGTGTTATCCTCTTGCTATTCCCCTTTTTC
>JBBRGD010000098.1:0-6836 GCA_038241065.1 Flavobacteriales bacterium | reverse complement strand
GTGGGATAAATCACCAACCCCCCGTTTCGCAATATATCCACCACCTTTTTAATATCCTTGGGATTGGGATTCTCTTCATAGATCCTAATTAAATTTGCCATATTTTTCTGATTTTAAAACACGCAGAATTTACAATTTTTCCAAGATTTAATAATATTTTTTTTCTTTTTTTCTCATTTAAAATGAAAAAAATAAGTAAGCCTGAATGGAAGTAAAGTTAATTTCCCCCAAACATTTCATTTTAATTAATGATATTTTAAGAGGAATGAATATTTTGGAATTACTTTTTGAATGTAAAGAATAAATTGAAAGTTCAGATTAAATTAAAACCAGGAACAATGCATTTGCTTTTTCTGGAATAAATCTGCTAAAATTTACTGCGAAAAGGTATAAAAATAATTGGCTGAAAAATTCCGCAATACAACAATCCCAATTGCAAAAACTTTGGTCATCTAAAGATTCTACATTTTTTTATGGTTGAAAAGATATATCTCCTATCCTTAACACCAAAAAAATGTTCATAAAATTATGAAAGCAATTTCAGCTTTGCAAACCGGAGCAATAACTTTTTGATGCCGCCACTTTCAAAATTAATTTCCGCTTTTTTATCCTGGCCAATTCCTTCCAAGCTAATCACTATACCTTTTCCAAACCTCATGTGTTCAACCGCGTTTCCAACCTGCAGTTTAACACTATCTTTAATTGATGCCGCATCTGAGGCTCCACTTGCAGGTCTTAGTTTTCTCAATTTTTGAAGTTGTTCCTCGCTGGGTTTATGGGCTGGTGGCGGAGATCCCGCAGTGGGTTTTGTTCGACGTAATTTGCTTTTATCTATTTCCCCAAAAATATCCAAATCAATTAAGGGTTTGTATTTGTAATCGTCCTGAGGGATCATATAAGATTTATACTGCTCCTCAATTTCTTCTATAAATCTGCTGGGTTCGGCTTCCACCAATTTACCCCATCTGTAACGCGATTGAGCATAGGTAAGGTATGCCTGTTTTTCGGCACGGGTAAGAGCCACGTAAAACAATCGGCGTTCTTCTTCCAATTCACTCCTGGTACCCATACTCATTCCGGATGGAAACAGATCTTCCTCCAATCCTACTATATAAACAAACGGAAATTCTAAACCTTTTGCCAAATGAATAGTCATAAGGGCTACCCTATCATCATCCCCGGTATCATTATCCAAATCGGTTGCAAGTGCGACATCCTCAAGAAATTCGGCTAAAGAACCTGTGGCATCAGCCAACTCTTTTTGTCCTTCCACAAAATCCTTCATACCGTTTAACAACTCCTCAATATTCTCAATTTTCGCAACCCCTTCAGGAGTTCCATCCTTTTTGAGTTCCTGCACCAGACCGGTCTTTTTTGAAACAGTATCTGCCACAGTAAAGGCATCGGCATTTTCATTTAAGATCGCGAAACTCTTGATCATATTCACGAAATTGGAAAGTCTGGTCCTCGTGCCTGAATTTATTTTAAGATCCATATGATCTATATTCTCTATCACCTCGAAAATTGACTTTCCGTACTGATTGGCCGCAATAGTCAATTTATCTATAGTGGTTTGCCCGATTCCCCTGGCAGGAAAATTGATGATCCTTTTTAGAGCTTCCTCATCGTTGGGATTTACAAGCAAACGCAAATAGGAAAGCACATCTTTGATCTCCTTTCGCTGATAAAAAGATAGACCGCCATAAATTCTATAGGGAATTTCTCTTTTTCTCAGGGCATCCTCCATTGCTCTACTTTGGGCGTTTGTCCTGTATAAAATTGCAAAATCGCTGTTTCTGAGCTGGTTTTGCATCTGATTTTCAAAAATTGAACTGGCAACAAAACGTCCTTCTTCCCCATCAGTCAACAACCGGTTCACTATAATTTTGGGGCCTTCTTCGTTATCTGTCCATACTATTTTTTCAAGTTTGGTCTTGTTTTTTTCGATAATGGAGTTTGCCGCATTTACAATGTTTTTTGTAGACCTGTAATTTTGTTCAAGCCTGTACATCTGGACATTGTCATAATCCTTCTGGAAGTTGAGAATATTGTTGATATTCGCGCCCCGGAAGGCATAAATACTTTGTGCGTCATCACCAACCACACATATATTCTGAAATTTATCTGAAAGCGCTTTTATAATTAAATACTGCGAATGGTTTGTATCCTGATACTCATCTACCAGAATATAGCGAAAGCGGTTTTGGTATTTCTGAAGCACTTCCGGAAAACGGTTTAACAATTCGTTGGTTTTGAGCAACAAATCATCAAAATCCATCGCTCCGGCCTTAAAGCAGCGATCCACATAATTTTTATAAATGTCTCCCAACCTGGGTTTTTTAGACATTGCATCAGATTCCTTCAACTCGGGATCTTGAAAATAGGCCTTTACCGTTATCAGGCTGTTTTTAAAAGAAGAAATCCTGGAATACACCTGCTTGTATTTATAAATATCCTTATCCAGCCCCATTTCTTTAATTATTGCAGAAATTAACCGTTGCGAATCCTGGGTATCATAAATTGTGAAATTAGCCGGATATCCAAGTTTATCGGCTTCAAAACGAAGCATTTTTGCGAAAATGGAATGGAAAGTTCCCATCCATAAATTCTTGGATTCACTGCTCCCAACAATTTGGGAGATCCGTTTTTTCATTTCCCGGGCAGCTTTGTTTGTAAATGTCAACGCTAAAATATTAAATGGGTCCACTCCCTTGCTCATCAAATAAGCAATTCTGTAGGTAAGCACCCTGGTTTTTCCGGAGCCGGCCCCTGCAATCACTATCATTGCACCGTCCTTTTGGAGTACGGGGGCTTTTTGGGCATCGTTTAATTCAGCTAAATAAGATTCCAATTTTTCTCTTTCTTTTAAGCCGTGAATTTAGCCAAATTTCAGCGTTAATTAAAATTCTATTCCACCTTACTTTGAACAAATGCAATTCAGATTATGTCAGCATTGATATTTTAAATACATTTAGGCTTCCTTTTTAAATTATAGGATCAATGAACAATTACCTTCAAATACTCCTTATTCTGAGTTTCATTTTTGTTTGCTCAATATCTGCTGCCCCAGTTCAATTTAAAAATGAAGGCTTCCTGCTCATAAATTTTTAATTTAAAATCTATCATTCTATGAAATATTATCTTTTATGTATGTTAACACTTATTGTAATTGGAATCCAGGCACAATCAATACCAAGTGTTAATCCACAAATTGATCAGCAAATTAAAGCAGCGGCAGAAAACATAGAACAACAAGTGATAGCATGGCGAAGGGATTTTCATCAAAATCCGGAATTGTCCAACAGGGAATTTGAAACCGCAAAAAAAATAGCCGCTCATTTAAAAAGTTTGGGAATGGAAGTTCAAACCGGTGTTGCAAAAACCGGAGTTGTAGGAATATTAAAAGGAGATAATCCGGGGAAAGTTGTGGCTTTAAGGGCAGACATCGATGCCTTGCCTGTCACTGAAAGAAATGATCTTCCATTTAAATCTAAAGTTGTAACTGAATTTATTGGCACCAGTACAGGGGTGATGCACGCCTGCGGGCACGATACCCACATCGCGATCTTGATGGGAGTTGCGGAAATTCTTTCCAAAAACAAGGATAAGATCAACGGGACTGTAAAATTCATCTTTCAACCAGCAGAAGAAGGTCCGCCTCCGGGAGAAGAAGGTGGCGCTTCCATGATGATCAAAGAAGGAGTCTTGAAAAACCCTGATGTAGATGCCATTTTTGGATTGCATATCAATTCCGGGACACCGGTTGGAACAATTCGCTATAAACCTGAAGGAGCAATGGCGGCGGTAGAGCGCTTTGTGATCAATGTCCAGGGAAAACAAACCCATGGATCGGCACCCTGGAGCGGAACAGATCCTATTTTAATTTCAGCAAAAATTATTGACGGATTACAAACCATCATCAGCAGAGACGCCAAACTGGTAGATGCCGCCGCCGTTATCACCGTGGGAAAAATTACCAGCGGTGTACGCTTCAATATTATTCCTGAAACTGCTGAAATGATTGGAACTGTAAGAACCCTTGATGCAGATATGAAAGAAGTGATCCTAAAACGGATGCGGGAAATGGTTCCTGCAATAGCTGAAGCTTATGGTGGAAAAGCGACTATTGAAATTCAGAATAATACCTCCATTACCTATAACGATCCTGAGCTCACAAGTAAAATGCTTCCTACTCTTAAGCGGGTTGCAGGAAATGATAAGGTTGAGCTGGTAAAACCAACTACCGGAGGGGAAGATTTTTCCTTTTTCCAGGAAAAAATACCCGGGTTTTATTTCTTTTTGGGTGGACAGCCTGAAGGAACTACAGAACCGGCGCCACACCATACACCCGATTTTTATATAGATGAAAGTGGAATGTTGCTGGGCGTTAAAGTTATGTCACAACTGGCAATCGATTATTTAAATCAATAAAAAATAACAGCGAAGGTTTAAAATAGAACAATAAATTTAGAAGGAATTTTAACAAAAAATAATAAACAAAAAGCCACGAACTTCAACAAAAATTCAGGAACCGTGGAGACTTCGGTCCAGCCTAAAATATTATGAACGAAATCAATCTTTTACAAGTATTAACTTCACTGTTACCTGCAGTAATAGTAGGTTTGGTGGCCTTTTATTTCTTTAAAATGTACATCACCAATGAGGAAAAACGCAGACGTTTTTTACTTAGGCGAAATAATCAAAACACGGCCTTACCCATTCGGTTGCAGGCATACGAGCGTATGACCCTGTTTTTGGAACGCATTTCTATGGGCAAAATACTTTTGAGAATTAAACCTTCCAATTTAGATAAAGATGAGTATGAAAGGTTGCTTGCGCAAACCATCGATCAGGAATTTGAGCATAACCTCGCGCAACAAATTTATATGTCGGCAGAATGTTGGAACGTAATTAAAACCGCAAAAAACGCTACCATAGGAATTATCAGGAGAACCGGGCAAAGAGAAAATATAGATTCAGGAGAAAAATTACGGGAAGTGATCCTGACCAATTTGATGGATCAGGCTGCTCCCACAGATGCCGCGCTGGAATTTGTAAAAAAAGAAGTGAGAAATATTATCTGATCAGAAGAAAGGTCTCCAGAATCTTTTGGAGGCTTTTTTATTTTGTAATTCTCTTTCCCTCGCATACTCGTAACCTTGTTCCCACCAAGATTTCATCGCTTTTTTATTGAAAACAAGCGAGTTTTCTGTCAATTGGACCGGGGTATAATAAGTTGTTAATTTCACCTTGCGGTTTAGGGCTGCAAGTTTCCCTTCCACAACATCATGATATTCTACCTGGTCCAATAAAAACCCAAAGAGATTGATCATTAAGGAGAAAGGATTTTTTCCCAGCACCTTGTTATATTCCATATTTTCGGCTTCAAGGATAATGGCGTCCACCTCGGTAGCCCCTCGTTTTATGGCCTCCCTTATTGGAACTACACATCCCAATCCCCCATCGGCATACTCATATCCGTTTTTTGTAGCCAGGCTCATAAATGGAATGTAATTACAACTTATCCAGATCCAATCGCAAAAATCATCATAGGAAAAATCCTTTATTGATTTATATTCCACCCTGTTTTTGGATAAATTGGAAACCGTTACCACCACATCATTGTCCTTCTGTTTTAAGGAGTTGAAATTGTCCTCGGTAAAATGGAGTTTTATGTGCTTTCGCAAATTTTTACTTTCCCCAAAGGTTCGCCGCTGTTTGATAAACTGCCAAAACATATTGAAATAATTGATGGTCACATATTCCCGGCCATCCTTTCTCTTGACAATAAACGGATTGATGCTGAATATTGTGCGTTGGCTAACATTAATATAAATATCATGTATTTTTTCAATATTCCCATCGGCAAGATGGGGGATCAATAGGCTTCCGGTAGATGTCCCCAGAAAAAGATCGTATTTTTTTCCGCCTTCTTCCATTAAATACTGAGCCACGCCGCCGGCAAAAGCGCCTTTGCTACCACCTCCTGAAATCACTAATGCCCGCATTAAATCTCTATTTGGTTGAGTTTTTCATTTTTAAATTTCGCATAGCTATACCCGCTTTCCCACCAGCTTTCCATCTTAATTTTATCAAAAATAAGTGAATTGGTGGTCAATACGGTTGGAGTATAGTAAAAGTTGATGATAGCATCGTTATTGACAGCAACAAATTTCCCAATCCGGACGTTTTGATTTTCTATCCTATCCAGCATAAAGTTAAATAAATTGGTTATGAGAGAAAATACATTTTTTGATGGTAATCGGTTAAAATAGGTCACTTCTGTCTGTAGAATAATAGCATCTATCTCTGTAGCTCCCCTATTAATTGCCTCCTCAATAGGTGCCATAGAGCCAAAGCCTCCATCTGCATATTCACAGCCATTTTTTTTGACCAAACTCATAAAAGGAATATAATTACAGGAGATCCAGATCCATTCACAAAAATCTTCATAATTGTATTCTTTAATAGATTTGTATTCCACCTCATTCAGGGATAAATTTGAAACCGTAACCACTATATCCTTATTTCCGGCTTTTAATTCCTCAAACTCCTCTGGGGAAAAGGAATCCAAAATCAACTTTTTTAAATTTTGGCTTTCGCCGAAAGTTTTTCTACCCTTTATAATATTCTTTAAAACGTTGAAATGGTTGATAGAGATTTGATCATACCCATGAGCCCGTTTTACAAAAAAAGGGCAATTGCTGAAAATACTACTTTGGTTTACCGAAGTATAAACATTCTTGATTTTCGGGGTTTTGTTCAATGCCAGAGGAGAAATTAACAAGCTGCCTGTAGATGTTCCTATAAACATGTCATATTTATTACCCTGAATT
>JBBRGD010000097.1:0-6937 GCA_038241065.1 Flavobacteriales bacterium | reverse complement strand
AAGTAGGGTGTTCCCTTTTGCAGCGGCTCCATAAGCAGCCACAACTTCATTTTTTTGCTTTTTTTCAATCAAAAAGGAAATCAGATCATTTTTTAAAATATTGGCTTTTTCTTGAAACGCGTTGTATATTTTTAGGTCTTGCATCCCTGCGTTTTTTTCTTGGTCAATAATTTCTTTTACCCTGGGTTCTGTTACCCTAGTGTCTTCAATATTACAACCATAAATCCTAACACTCCCTCCATGAGTTGGAAGTTTTTCTACTTTAAAAATTCTTAGCCCATTTTCTTCAAAAATTTTAGAAGTTGTAAATACCGACAAATAGGAATAGTGTTCGTGGTAAACGGTATCGAATTGATTGAATTTCAATAAATTAAGCAAATGTGGAAATTCAAGGGTTACTGTACCGCTTTCTTTTAGAAGCATTTTTATGCCGGCTGTAAAATCATTTATGTCGGGTACGTGAGCGTAAACATTATTACCAATAATCAAATCTGCTTTTTGACCTTTTCCAGCTAATTGTTTTGCTAATTTTAAACTAAAAAACTGCTTTATTACCGGTATCCCTAAAGAAATAGCTTTATCAGCAGTTCCGGAGGTGGGTTCAATACCTAAAGATGGAATTCCATTGTCCACAAAATTCTTTAATAGGTACCCGTCATTGGATCCTATTTCAATTATTTGGCTTGAACTATTTAATTCAAGGGAATTAGTTATTTTCGCACAATATTTAAAGGCGTGGTCCAACCAAGATTCAGAAATAGATGAAAAATAAGAATAATCGTCTTTAAACAATTCTTCCCTGCTTGTATAATCGGCAGTTTGAACCAGCCAGCAAGTACTGCACACATAAAGTTTTAATGGAAAATACACTTCGGGTCTATTTAGGTCTGCTTCCTCTAGATAAGCGTTGGAAGGTGGGGCAAAACCCAAGTCCAAAAAAACATGTTCAAGCTTATTTTGACAATGACGACAGTTCATAGTTCAAAAAATTTGTTAATAAAAGCTTATAAATGAGGATGGTTTAAGTCCCTTTCTGAAATAACAGATACAGGAAGAGGCCAGGAGATTCCCACTTTGGGATCATCATAGCGAAAACCCCGTTCAAAAGTAGGATTGTAATAGGAGGAATGCTGATAAATCATTTCAACATCCTTACTCAAAGTTTGGAAACCGTGTGCGAACCCTTCGGGAACGTATAATAATTGAGGTGAATTTTTTAACAAGGTATTGGATGTCCATTTTAAAAAGGTATCCGAACCGGGTCTCATATCCACAATTACATCATAAACAATTCCTTTGATTACTCTGATAATTTTAATTTCCGAAGAAGATCCCTCCTGATAGTGCAATCCCCGTATTGTGCCCCTTTCCTTGGTAAAAGAATGGTTTATTTGAACTAAATTTTTATCAAATCCAATCTTAGCCAACTCTTTTTGGCAAAATATTCGTGTAAAAGAACCTCTTTTATCATCTTTTGGGTTCAGATTTATGATATAAGTTCCTTTTAAAGCGGTTTCAATAAATTCCATATTAGTTAATTAAGCAATTGAATTTTGTGTTTTCATAAATTCATCAATTTGAAATTCGCATAGTTCCCGTGCCTTTTTTCCGTTTAAAGATGCTCTATACCATTCCACGGTTTGGCAAATTCCTTGTTCTAATGAGTAAACATTAGACCAATCTAATCTACTATTAGCCTTTGAGGAATCCAGTTTTAAAAATTTACCTTCGTGTTCATTATTTGTTCCCTCTATCTTAAAAGACGCATTCCCGCCCCAGTTTCTACATAGTTCGGCCACAATCCATTCTACGGTTTTGTTATGGGTATCTCCTGGCCCAAAATTCCAACTTTCGGCATAATCTTGGCCTTCTGTGTATAATTTCTCAACGAGGGTCAAATATCCAAAAAGTGAATCTAAAATAAATTGCCAGGGTCTAGTAGAACCTGGATTTCTAATAACCACATCTTCTTGAGCCTGCATCGATCTAATAAAATCCGGGATCAACCTGTCTGGAGACCAGTCACCCCCGCCAATGATATTGCCTGAACGGGCTGTAGCAACGGCAATTCCATTTTTACCTTTTTCACCTGTATTAAAAAAAGCTTTTCGATATGAAGCGGTTATAAGCTCTGAACAGGCTTTGCTACTGGAATATGGATCGTGGCCTCCAAGAACATCATCTTCCCTATAGCCCTGGGCCCACTCTTTGTTTTCATAACATTTATCTGTAGTAACATTTAGTATAACCTTGATACTTTCTGTGTTCCTGGCCGCTTCAAAAAGGTTAACAGTTCCCAAGACATTTGTTTCGTATGTAAAACGAGGATCTTTATAAGAAGCCTTTACCAAGGACTGCGCTGCCAAATGTATGATAATCTCTGGTTGGGTTTCTTTAATAAACCGCTTCAATCGCTCAAAATCCCTGATATCTGCAATGCAGGAATGAATAAACTTATCGGCGTGTATTAAATCATATAAATTAGGAATGGTAGGAGGATTTAAGGCATAACCAAATACTTGAGCCCCCAAATTATTTAGTAACAGGCTTAGCCAGGCTCCTTTAAAACCGGTATGCCCGGTAATGAGAACTTTTTTTCCCTTAAAGAATTTTTTTTTCAAAAAACAAGATTTAAAAATTTTCTTAAAAAGTCAGTTTATTTTTTCTGTATTGGATTCCCATTTCATCCAAGGCGCATTTTTATTCTTAATAAGTTCGTCCAATTGTCTTTTGTCCCTCAAAGTATCCATGGGTTTCCAGAACCCAGAATGTTTAAAGGAAAAAGCATTTCCAGATTGAGCCAAGTTTTCGAGCGGCTCATTTTCGAAAACCGTATTATCATCTGTTATATAATCCAACACCTCAGGTTCACATATAAAGTAACCTCCATTTATCCATTTTCCATCACCCATGGGCTTCTCGGTGAACCTTACAACCTTATTATTACTATCTGTAATCAAGGATCCAAACCTTCCTTCCGCCTGCACAGATGTAATAGTCAATAGCTTACCGTGGGATTTATGGAAATTTAGAAGATTGTTTATGTTTATATTAGAAACACCATCTCCATAAGTAAGCATAAATGTACTGTTGCCTATATATTCTTTAACCCGTTTTATCCTACCGCCAGTCATGGTATCTTGGCCGGTATCTATTAAAGTGACTTTCCAGGGCTCTGCTTTATTTTTTCTGTATATAGTTTCGTTCTCTGCAAAATCAAAAGTAATATCTGAATTGTGGAGGTAGTAATTGGCGAAATACTCCTTTATCATATACCCTTTATATCCTAAAAGTATAATGAAATCATTAAACCCATAATAGGAATACGTTTTCATAATATGCCAGAGAATGGGTTTATTCCCTATTTCTACCATAGGCTTAGGTTTAATCACGGTTTCTTCTGAAAGCCTAGAGCCTAAACCTCCCGCTAAAATCAATACTTTCATACCTTTTTCATTTTTTGTGGAATGACTTTCCGTTAGTCTAAAATAAATGGTTCAATTATTTTTTTTGTAAATAGGCTCCATAACCATATGACTGGCTGTATCCATAGCCATAACCGCTATCTTCCTTTATAAAACCTCTCTTTTTCAGCCCATTAAAAACAATTCCTGCATGTTGCATGTTCTTTTCTTCCTTATATTGATCTAACCTTTGAACAACCTTTTTTGAGGTAAAATTGTGCCTAACAACAAGCAAAGTTATCTCACTGAATTCAGCAAGCAGATTGGCATCGGAAACTAGTCCTAATGGGGCCGAGTCCATAATAACGTAGTCGTACCTTTCTGATAGTTTTTCAAATAAAAGTTCCAATTTACCATTTAAAAGAAGTTGCGTATGGTCTTCTCCTTGGGTTCCAGCGGGGAAAATATATAAATTCGGATGCAATTCCGAAGAAACTATAAGTTCATCAAGACTGGTTTCTTCCTTTAAATAATCAACTATTCCTTTATGGTCATTCAAATTGAAGGTTTTACTGGTATTGGGTTTTCTAAAGTCCATATCCAGCAGAACAACCTTTTTCCCGGACTGGGCTAAACTATACGCCAGGTTTTTGCTCACAAAAGTTTTGCCTTCCCCTGACAAACTAGAGGTAACCAGAATTTTCTTTTTTCTGAAGGTCCTGCTGTAAAGTCCTAATTGCGCATCCAACTGCCGAAATTGTTCGATAATTGGAACATCTTCAGGGTTTTCCAAGGATAAAAGTTTGCGCCCTTTTGAATAGGACAATTCCCCGATAACAGGCAAATTAGTGGATTCTTCAATTTCTGAACGGAAAAGTATTTTTTTGTTCAGCATTTCTTTAATAACCACATAAGCAATCCAAGAACCTATGGCAAGAAACAACGCAATTCCGTAAACTTTAATTCCTTTGGGGCTAACAGGCTCTAAAGAGGCCTGGGCACTGGTAATTACGGTGTCATCTCCATTAGTGGGCACGTAAGAAAGGGCAGTTTCTTCCCTTTTCTGCAATAGAAAGGCAAAAAGTTCGCTCTTCACCGCCTTTCTGCGGCTTATTTCCAAGAGTTTGCGCTCCTTTTCAGGAAGGGTTTTTAAAGCGGAGCTGTATTTTCCCGAATTGGAGTATAGGTTAGAAAGACTTGCTTGGAGATTACTTTTTTGGCTTTGGACATTATCCAAAATATTAGGACGTACTTTATCGATTTCACTGGCAAGGGAAGTCAACATCGGGTTATTTATAGCGGTGGTCTTTTTTAAACGTTCATATTCCACTTCAGAATTATAGAGCTTTTGCATCAATTGTGTTAACACAGGATCATCTATGCCCAGAGTAGAAGGAACAATACTACCGCCGTTATTTTTTGATTTGATGTAATTTTATACTTTATCCAAAACGGAAAGTTTCAGCCGGATATCGGCAATCCTTTGGTCATTTTGCCCGGCATCCTGCAAGTACATCCTGCCCTGCTCGCTAAGGTCCACAACCCCTTTTGAAGAGCGGTATTGTTCTATTTCAGTTTCCAGTTTATTCAGTTCATCTTCAACATTATTTATGCGGGCTTCAATAAAAGTCATGGTATTGGCAGCAAGCCTATTTCTGTCTTCAATCCCTTTTTGATTATACGCCTCAATCAAACCATTTAAAATTTCTTCCCCTCTATTGGGTATTTCATCTTCCAAATTCAGGTTGATTACGGTAGACAATTTTTCTGGTGGGGCAACCTCCAAAGATTGTAGTAAGTTCTGGGTCACGCTACGAGGGTTTAACAATACAAAATACAAGGGGTTTTTGGCTGTTTGGACTTTTTTAGTATTGTGATAAAACATCACTGTTCCAAAAGGACTGTCCACCCATTGGTTTAACGGATATATGTTTTCATCAACCTTTACAATTTTTTCTGAGGAATTAAAAGTAAAATAATGTTCAGCAGGCGCTCCTTTTTGAATAAGGATATCATCAGGGTTTTTAAGCTTAACACGAATAGGGGAAGAATTGTAAGCGGAAACCGATTTGATATTCAAGCCCAAAAAATCCCTTTCTTCATAGACTGGGGCGTAAAGGTTCAGAGTATCTACCACTTTTTTCATAAGATCGGGCGATTGGATGACCTTTATTTCATTCTCCACGATTTTTTTTGAATTGAAAGGGTTCATGGATTCCACCATTTTTGAATTATCTACTCCTTTATTTTCATCTTTGATGATTAATGTAGCTGAAATCTCGTAAGTAGGGGTAGTATAATTTTTATAGCCCCAGGCCAGAAATAAAACCACCACCAAAATTATTGCAAGCAATGGCCAAAATGGAAAAAACAAATCCATCATAGAGCTGAATAGATTCTCGTTTTTGGCCGATTTATTATTGTAGGACATAAATTTTGATTTTGGATATATTATCTGGTAATTGCTATTACTCCAAAAGACAACGCACTAATTATTATAGGAACCCAAACGACAAGTCTTGAGGTACTCGCTACTTTAGTTCTGTTTGGTTGCACATAAATAATATCATTCGGTTTTAAATAATAATTGGGCGAAGTAAATATATCATCCGAGGTTAAATCGATACGGGTTAGTTTTTTAACGTCTTTTTCTTCTCTAATTAACAGCACATTATCCCTTTGGGCGTAAATGGTAAGGTCTCCCGCTAGGCTTAAGGCTTCCAATAAACTCACTTTTTCAGAGGGAATAGTTAACACCGCAGGATTTCCCACTTCTCCCAAAATTGAAATTTTAAAATTTAAGTACCTTATATTCACAATGGGCTCCAATAGCAATTTCCTACTTATTATCTCATCTGTAATTTCTTGTCTTAAAGCTTTTTTGGTTTTGCCTGCTGCTTTTATTTTTCCTAAAAAGGGAAAACGGATATAACCTTCTTCATCTATTAGGTATTCAGGAACCCGATCTTCATTGTTTATAGCTGTTTCTGAAGTATTGGCCGGATTAAAAATTTCGGTGGCATCAGCATTCAAACTGCTTACCGAAATACTCAATAAATCGTTCTCTTTTAAAACAGTTTCTAAATTTTCAAGATTAGATTTGAACTGTGAGTCTGGGATATTATCAAAATAGATGGCCTTTTTCAAATTTGTACAGGAGGTCAATGATAAAACAGCTACTAATAAATAAATGCATTTTTGAAATTTTGTCATAGCTTAAGGTGTTATATTGGTTAGGTACGAATATAAAAATTATTTGTCATTTTGGATATTCTCAATATTTTGAAGATGCCAGTTTTAAAATTTATCTACTCCATTCGGTAAATCTATGGTCTGTTTCCAAGGAAACTTTAGTATTTTCCACTATCCTGAAGAATTTATCATTTCAAGATTCCTTTGTTATGGAAAAAAAGCAATTAAAGCGCTCGCATATAGAATGCCTCAACCTGGTTCGATCGCTGGAGAACTGTTTTAAAACATTATCAGTAATCAACAATAACAATCTTCAGGAAAGAAATCATCGCAGTTGCATA
>JBBRGD010000096.1:0-6954 GCA_038241065.1 Flavobacteriales bacterium | reverse complement strand
CCGTTCAATTATGAATGCTACTTTTAACCTGAAAAATGAATCTTTAAAAGATCAATTTGATAAAATGTGGAAAGAAGCCGGCATTATTGGACTCAGTGGTCACCGGAGCGTTGGTGGATACAGAGCATCTATGTACAATGCCCTTCCATTGGAAAGTGTCCAGGTTTTAGTAGACGTAATGGGCGATCTGGAACGAAAAGCATGACGGAAATTTCCGATTGGGAACCTATAATCCACTATTGAAAATATAAGCAATGAAAGTATTAGCAAACGATGGAATATCACAAAGTGGCATTGATGCCCTTGAAAAGGCAGGATTTGAAGTAATTGTGACCAAAGTGGCGCAGGAGCAACTTAAAAATTACATCAATGAAGAAAAAATCGATGTTATTCTTGTGCGCAGTGCCACTGAAGTAAGAATGGATTTGATCGATACGTGTCCTTCCTTAAAAATTATTGGTCGTGGTGGTGTTGGGATGGATAATATTGATGTTGAATACGCTCAAAAAAAAGGTTTAAAAGTCATTAACACTCCTGCATCCGGTTCCGGATCTGTAGCAGAACTTGTATTTGCACATCTCTTTGGAGGAGTTCGCTATTTACACGATTCAAACCGGATTATGCCTTTGAGCGGGGATACACAATTCAAGGCTTTAAAGAAAAATTATTCCAAAGGAACCGAACTCAGGGGAAAAACCCTTGGAATTATCGGACTCGGGCGAATTGGCCGTGAAGTGGCTAAAATTGCCCTGGGTATAGGAATGAGAGTTATTGCCAGTGATGATCACGTTGGGGAATCAGATATTACCCTGCATTTTTACAATGACCAGGTAGTAACAATTCCTATAAAAACCGAACCGGTAAAAGATGTGATCAGGGATTCAGATTTCATAACGATCCACATACCTGCTCAGAAAAAACCTATACTCGGTGAAAAGGAATTCGAAAGGATGAAATACGGAGTAGGGATTATTAATACCTCCCGTGGCGGAATTGTAGATGAGGTTGCACTTGTGGAAGCTCTTAAAAACGGAAAAGTCGCTTTTGCCGGACTGGATGTTTTTGAAAATGAGCCTACACCTGCCCTTCAAATTTTAATGGATCAGCGAATTTCGCTATCTCCACATATTGGAGCAGCTACAAATGAAGCTCAGGACAGGATCGGGACTGAACTTGCCTCGCAGATCATTTCCATTTTAAAAGGTCAAACAGTATAAAGGAAATTTATCATAACTGATGTTGAAAATGAGAAGGGTTTTAATGTTCCTGAATCATTTTTTTTACAATTTCCTTAAGGTTTGCATCGGTTAAAAGATTGTAAATTATTTACACAATTAAACTTTTAAAATTCGGTTTATGTGTCAATAATGCAATTAAAACTTAAAAATAAATAAAATGAAAAATCTATTCTATTTTTTTCTCTTAGGATTGTTTATTTATAGTTGTGGTTCCGGACGGGATTTTAAAAATTTACCTGCTTCTGCGATTGCAAATGATACCGTGCGAATTTCAAATGATAGTTTGCAATACGAAATTATCATAATTGAGCCCGGGTTTAATTTGTTTATAAACAGTTTAGCCAAGCCAGAAGGCTATTATTCTCAATCTTATCTGGAATCTAAAAATCAAATCCTGGTGCAGGAATATAATTCCCGGGTTATAAACCCTCTGCGCTACAATTCGAATTTATATATCCAGGAAATTAATTATGACCCATTTGTCGATTACGGCTATGAAGTTAATTATATGCTCTATAATTATTTTGTTTATTTATCCCATGAATACAATCAACGGTTTTCAGTACCTACACGATTGTAGTTAAAATTTTGTTAATCGAGCAGTTAAATGATACATTTGCATTATGGATAAACTTAAAAAACGTTGGGGCATTGATTCTAATTTTCAGATTATTGTTATTTTCTTCGTTTTTGCTATCACGGGATCGTCCGCCGTTAGACTGGCAGCCCCTATTTGTGGATTTTTTGGAGTATTTAAAGAAACCTCTCCCTGGTACTTGTATTGGTTTGTGAGAATCCTGCTTATTTTTCCGCTCTACCAGATATTATTGGTTTGTTTTGGCTGGCTATTTGGTCAATTTAGTTTCTTCTGGAAATTTGAAAAGAAAATGTTGGTTCGTTTGGGATTCTCCCGTTTTTTAAATGAATAAAATTTAGTTGACTATTTTTCAGAAATACGGTATGCTCTTCATGGTCTTTGCCCTGCTATTTCCTTCAGCAGTGAGCATCAGCCACATTTATGCACACGAAAAACATGAGGTTTGTACCGATTTTTTAGAAACCCATCTTCACAAAAAAAATATCGATTGTGAGTTGTGTCATTTACATCCAACTCCTGTAATAGCCTTTGACCTTTTCAATTTCAATTTATATCAGGCCCTTTCGGCAGACAAAAATTTTTTCAACTATTATCAATTTTTAAGCGATTTTCAAAAATTATCATTTGAGTTGCGGGGCCCGCCTTCCTCAACTTTATTCAGTTAAATGATAATTATGCAGGAAATATTTTTCCTGTAATTGTAAATTTCTTAAAACCATAATAATGATTAAATTTATTTGTATTCTATGCTTCATGGCGATCTCTGCCATAACGTTTTCTCAAAATCTTATTACAGGAGATGTTCTTAATGCCGAAACAAATGAACCGGTAATGGAAGCTAACATCTATCTTCCACAACTTGAAAGAGGTACTATGACCTCTTCCAATGGCAAATTTCGATTAAATAATCTTCCGGCAGGAAATTTTCAAATGGTGATTTCATCCTTGGGATATGCAACCCAAACAATTACGGTTAACACTTCTTTTAATGAATCTTTAAGTGTTCTATTACAAGCATCTGCCATAGAGATGGAGGCTGTTATTGTTTCCACACCCTTTCACAAGCTTCAAAGTGAGAACGTGGTGATGGTAGCACGGGAAACTGTGGATAACTTAAACAAATCCGGAGCGGTATCCCTGGCTGAAGGAATTACACAAATCCCGGGAGTGGAAAGTGTGACTACCGGGGCCGGAATAGGAAAACCTGTAATTCGAGGCCTAAGTGCCAATAGAGTGTTGGTCTACACTCAGGGAGTTAGACTTGAAAATCAGCAATTTGGAGATGAACACGGGTTGGGCGTAAGTTCCAGCGGAGTAGAAAGTATTGAAGTTATTAAAGGACCTGCATCCCTTCTCTACGGAAGTGATGCCTTGGGTGGCGTTCTTTACCTTAATCCGGAAAAATATGCCATTGCCAACAGCACTGATGTTGATGCAAAAATAACATATCACACCAATTCCCTTGGAACTGAAGCAAACGCAGGTTTTAAAACATCCGGAGAACGACTTAAATTTTTACTTCGGGGAAATTACGCCGCACATAGCGATTATAATGCCGGAAATGGCCTGAGGGTTACCAATTCAAGATTTGATGAAATAGATATTAAGACGGGATTAGGTTACCAGGACATCAAATACCGTGGAGATTTAAGGTACAATTACAACAATACCAATACCGGTATTCCAGAAGAAATTGGGGAACAATCAACATCAAAAGATATGCTTTTACCCAATCAGCAATTGGACAATCATATTTTGAGTTTTGACAACAAACTGTTTCTGAATAATTCCAGTCTGGATTTAAAAGTGGGATATCTCTTTAATAATAGAAAGGAATTTGAGGATCATCATCAGGATGAAAGCGATGAGGAGGAGGAAGAATATGATGATACTCCTGCCCTTGAAATGCACCTGGAAACATTAAATTACGATATTAAATACAACAGCTCAAAATGGGGAAATTTCGAAACTATTTTCGGGGTTCAGGGAATGTTTCAAATCAATAAGAATTTCGGGGAGGAAATTTTGATCCCCGATGCTAATGTTACAGATATAGGGCTTTTATCCACTACACATTACCACCTTGAAAAAGTGGATTTCCAGGCAGGATTGCGCTTTGATAGCAGAAAAATTGACAGCAGGGAACATGGAGTTTTTGAGGAAAGTGAATATTTCGCACCCATAGAACGTGATTTCACAAGTTATAATGGAGCCTTAGGAGTGAAATTCGATATTTTTAATTCATTGACAGCCAGGGTAAATGCCGCCACCGGATTCAGAGCTCCGAATCTTGCAGAACTCACCGCAAACGGAAGTCACGAAGGCACCAACCGATATGAAATAGGAAATCCAAATTTGGATAATGAGCAAAATTTTCAGCTGGATGTTGCCCTAGAATACAGGAATGAACATTTTGAACTTTTCGCCAACAGCTTTTCCAATAAAATAAATAACTATATTTTCCTGAGTCCTTCCGGGGAAATAATAGATGAAAATCCTGTTTTTGAATATGTTCAAAATGATGCCCGCCTTTACGGAGGAGAAGCGGGACTTCACTTACACCCTCACCCACTGGATTGGCTACATTTGGAAAGCAGTGTGGAAATAGTAAGTGGAGAACAGGAAAATGACGAAAATTTACCATTAATTCCTGCAACTTCATTTACAAATACACTTAGAATTGAATTTGAACAAAACAAATTCCTGGACAATAGTTACGGATTTATAACCCTAAAAAGTACCTTGGCTCAAAATGAAATAAGCGAATTTGAGACGGATACTCCCGGTTATTCACTGTTAAGTGCCGGAATTGGGAGCAGCCTGAAAATAAAAGGCCAAACACTTGATTTTAGGATTAGCGGAACTAATTTACTGGATAAAACCTATATCTCCCATCTATCCAGATTAAAACAGGACGGAATACCAAACAGGGGAAGAAATATTAGCATGAGTTTACAAACATTCTTTTGAAAACACCCTTTCTTAAATAGAAAAGAGGTTGCCAATTTGGCAACCTCTTTTCTGTTAAAAAGGATTAACTTTCTAAACTATTTCAGCTTCTATAATAATCTCTCTCGGATTCGTAGATTTTTCCCTGCTCCAAACAAATGTATACAACCACATTAAAGTGAATGTAGGAATGATATCGGTACCCGGCAAGAACTCTTCAATAAAAACTATAACAGCTGCTATTTTACCCTTTTTTCCGGGATACATTTCACTCATTTCTTTTGCTGCATACGGAGCCCAAAGTAGATCTAAAAATGGACCCGCAACCGGAACTGCGTAACTGGCCATACCAATTGCGTCGTAAATAATCCCCCTTATCAACAATTTGTTTTTCAAATTTTTCATTAGTTATTACTTTTACTTATCAGGATTCTACAAAAAAAATGCCAGTTATTTTAAATTGGAGCTTATTAGCTTCAGAAATTCATTTCTGGTCTCACTTTTTTGAAATTGTCCCCTAAATCCTGAAGTAGTGGTTACGCTGTTTTGTTTTTGAACTCCGCGCATCATCATGCACATATGGTGCGCTTCAATAACCACGGCAACTCCTTTGGGTTGGAGTGTAGTATTAATGCAGTCTAAAATATCAATAGTTAAACGTTCCTGAACCTGTAGCCTTCTGGCAAAAACATCTACCAGCCGGGGCAATTTGCTCAAGCCAACAATTTGTCCGTTTGGGATATAACCAATGTGTGCTTTCCCAAAAAATGGTAACATATGGTGTTCGCAAAGAGAATACAATTCGATGTCTTTTACAACAACCATTTCGTCATAGCTCTCCTTGAACATGGCTCCTCTCAGGATCTCTTCCGGATTTTCTGTATAGCCCTGCGTTAAAAACTGCATCGCTTTTGCCGCTCTCTCTGGGGTTTTAACAATTCCTTCCCTTTGGGTATCCTCCCCTAACCGACTTATTATATTTTTAAAGTTTTCTGTCAATTCTTCGGTAATTTCCCGGTTGTATTCTTCAATGATCTTGTACATAATTTCCGAATTAGTTTTTTAATTTATCTGAAAATAATTCTTTTAACTTTTTGATCTTAGGATCTATAATTACCTGGCAATACTGCTGTTCCCTATGTTTGGAATAATACTCCTTATGTTCCGGCTCAGCCTTATAAAAGGAAGTTGCCTCAGTGATCTCTGTCACGATGGGAGCATCAAAAACCTTTTCCTTTTCAAGACGTTCAATTACTTTTAAGGCTTTTTCTTTTTGAACTTCTGAATGATAAAATATGGCACTCCTATATTGGGTTCCTACGTCAAATTGCTGCCTGTTGAGTGTTGTGGGATCGTGAACACTGAAAAAAATATATAACAACTCCTCCAAACTGATAATTTCGGAGTTAAAATAAATTTCTACTGCTTCTGCATGACCAGTTCTCCCAGTGATAATTTCCCTGTATCCCGGATTTTTAATTGTTCCTCCGGTAAATCCTGAAATCACTTTGGTCACACCCTTTATTCTTTCAAAAACAGCTTCAGTACACCAAAAACATCCGCCGGCCAGGGTTGCAATTTCTATTGTTTCATTTTTCATTTTGATAATTTTATTTTGTTTAACAAAAATAATAAAAATATAAACAAATTAAATATTTTAATTATTATATCTCTTTCCATTTCAAAAATACTTCAATAGTTTTGTAACCTTGCAAATATTAATGTGTCCTTTAAGAACAGAATATCATATAAATGACTTATCGAAATATCCTTTTTATTTTTATTTTCCTTTATATCAGCAAAGTTCAGGCTCAAAATATACAACCTAAAAAGGATTCCATAAAAGAATTTACCGCTTTGCGTATCACAAACCCTCCAAAGATTGATGGTTTACTCAATGATGAAGTATGGAAAAATAAACCTATTGCCACAAATTTTGTTATGATAGACCCGGGTGACGGGAATCCCAGTCGTGAAACGCACCCTACCAGAGTAAAAGTAGTATATGACGATGAAGCGATTTACCTCGCGGGGTATATGAAGGATAATGAACCAAACAGGATCCTGAGGCAATTTACCCAAAGGGATAATATAGAACAATCAGATTTCTTTTTAGTTGATATTAATACTTATAATGACGGAGAAAATCAAACCCGGTTTGTAATTACC
>JBBRGD010000095.1:0-6966 GCA_038241065.1 Flavobacteriales bacterium | reverse complement strand
CATGAGAAATAGAAACCCAGTGCAGGGTCCCTTTTACCTTTTTTAAAGATTCTTCTGTTCCGCTGCCACTTTTGCTCTTAGGATCATAAGTGCAATGGATTTCAAGAATTTCTCCATTTTCATCTTTTATAACTTCCTCTCCCTTGATTATATAAGCACTTTTTAACCTTACCTCTTTCCCAAGTGTTAATCTAAAAAATTTCCTGTTTGCTTCTTCTTTAAAATCTTCCCTTTCTATATAAATGTTTTTTGAAAATGGTATTTTTCTGGTGCCCGCGCTTTCGTCCTCAGGATTGTTTTCGGTTTCCAGCCACTCTTCCTTACCATCATCATAATTGGTGATCACCAATTTTACCGGATCCAAAACTCCCATGACCCGTGGTGCGGTTTTATTTAAGTCCTCACGAATACAAAATTCGAGCAAAGAAACATCAATCACATTGTCCCTCTTTCCAACACCTATGGTATCCGCAAATTTCCTGATGGAAGCCGGGGTATAGCCTCGTCTTCGCAATCCTGAAATAGTAGGCATCCTGGGATCGTCCCAAGAAGATACAATGCTGTTTGTTACCAATTGAGCTAATTTGCGCTTGCTCATGATCGTGTAGCTTAGATTTAAACGGGCAAATTCCCGTTGTTTTGGTATAAGCTGATCTTTGGTGTCTATTTTATCTAAAAACCAATTATAAAGCTCCCTGTGCATCACAAATTCCAACGTACAAAAAGAGTGAGAGACCTGTTCAACAAAATCACTTTGACCATGGGCCCAATCGTACATAGGATATATCATCCAATCATTTCCGGTTCTATGGTGCTTCTTATGCAAACTGCGGTACATCACAGGATCGCGCATAAGCATGTTTGATGATGACATATCAATTCTGGCACGAAGTACGTGTGCGCCTTCAGCGGCTTCGCCTTTCTTCATTTTCTCAAAAAGGTCCAGGTTTTCGGATACTGAACGTTTGCTAAAAGGACTTATAACTCCAGGTTTGGTTGGAGTTCCTTTTTGTTCAGCAATTAATTCTGAAGTCTGGCTGTCTACATAAGCATAACCATTTTTAATCATTTCAACTGCCCAATCATACAATTGCTGGAAATAATCGGATGCATAGCACTCTTTCTCCCATTTAAAACCCAACCATAAAATATCTTCCTTAATGGCATCAACAAACTCCTGCTCTTCTTTAATGGGATTCGTATCATCAAATCTTAGGTTTACCGGTGCGCTGTATTTCTCGCCTAACCCAAAATTTAAACAAATGGACTTTGCGTGACCAATATGTAAATATCCGTTAGGTTCCGGAGGAAATCGAAACTTCAGATCGGGTAGGTTATAATCGCTTTTTAAATCTTCTTCTATAATTTGCTCAATAAAATTGAGGGATTTTTTTACTTCAGACATAATTTTAATTCAAAATAGAACGCAAAGTTACCAAAAATAAGATAGCTAATAATAAACCAAAAGTTTTAGAGTGAATAATTTAAAATAAGCTAAGACGGCCGTTAGCCATATTAAAACACATTCTTCTTTCTGTAAAGCCAATTTGAATTTTTTATTCAGTTGAAATGATGAAAAATGGATTTTGTGTTTCAAATTAGGAGAAGGCGTTTTACCTTTGTAAAAAAAAACGTGGGAACAATTAAATTAAAGAATATTAAAGTTTTTTCATACCACGGATGTTTGGCTGAGGAAGGAAGAATTGGAAGTGATTATAGGATAGATCTCACCGTAAAAGGTGATTTATCCCGTTCTGCAATTACAGATGAATTAAGGGATACTATAGATTATGTACACCTTAATAAAATTGTAAAGGAAGAAATGACCAAACGGACCAAATTGCTGGAAACGGTTGCCGAACGCATCCTGGACCGTATCCTGAAGGAGTTGAAACTGGTACAAAAAGTAAAGGTTGCTATTTCAAAAATAAATCCTCCCATTGGTGGCGATGTAGGTATGGTTACTGTTTCCAGAAGCAAATCGCGTTAGTTTTTTCTTCGGAAACTGGAAAATTTTGTTACATTTGCCAACTCAATTTAATGGCATCGTGGCCGAGTGGCTAGGCAGAGCTCTGCAAAAGCTCGCACAGCGGTTCGAATCCGCTCGATGCCTCCAAAAGCTTCCTGAAAAGGTAGCTTTTTTTATGGTGTTTAATGAGAAATTAGGAGCGGTTCCCCCGACGAATCGGGGCGCTCGATGCCTCCAAAAGCTTCCTGAAAAGGAAGCTTTTTTTATGGTGTTTAATGAGGAAATAGGAGCGGTTCCCCCGAGGAATCGGGGCGCTTGATGCCTCCAAAAGCTTCCTAAAAAGGAAGCTTTTTTTATGGAATAAAATCAAACATTTTGGGTTTTTAGTGGCGGCGCCATCCGTCTGCCACTACAAAGGATTAGAAACAAACAAACCAGAATATTTTTTAATAAAGGTGAATTTTAATCCTGTGTTTCAAATGAACTAGTGTCAGGGGAAATTTCATTTGGAGTTTGAATAATTTCAATTTGATTCTCCAGATTATCCATTTTTTTTGGAAAAATACCTCGAACTATCAAAATTATACCGAAAATCATCAATAAAACACTGATCCCTTTCTTCATTTTAAAGATACGATCGGGGGTTAATTTTCTGTTCAATTTTTTGGCAAGCAGGATTTTTAACACATCTAAAAACAGATATGTAAATAAAATTGTGCTAAAAAAAACAAAAATCCGGTTAGGTTCCATATCTAAGGTAGGTCCAAAAACTATGATCAATCCAAGCCAAAAACCCAAAACGCCAATATTGATAAAATTGAGTAAAAATCCTCTTGCCGCCAAACCTAAATAATCATTACGATTAAGTTTTCTTACATCGGGGGTATCATCATCCAGAAGAAGGGATTTCTTGTTTTGTAAAAAAGACATAACTCCGTAGGTGGCCAAAATCATTCCGCCAAAAATAAAAAGTGAAGGATCGTCTTTTAGGCTTGTGAGTAGTTTTGTGGTGCTTAAATAAGCTATAAAGAGAAATACAATATCGGCACAGATAACGCCTAAATCAAAGGAAATAGCAGCTCTAAACCCCTTTATTGCGGCTGTTTCCAGTAATACAAAAAAAACCGGTCCCAGTAAGAACGCCAAAAATAATCCCAGAGGTATTGCGGCTAAAATATCTTGAAACATAAAAAAATTCGGTTTTCACAAAGATAAGGTTTTAGTTTATCTTTTTAATTTTTCCGCCAAAAGTGGTTTTTTCAACTATCTTTTCTGGATTGCCGTAAATATAAATATTGCCTCCGGCGTTCACATTTGCATTAACATATTTTTTGGCATTAACATTGGCCATTCCACCTGCGCTTATACTCACATCTACATTATTGCCAACCAAATTTTCACCCTTAAATTTTCCCGCGGCCATCACTTCTATTTCTTGAATTTCTGCCGTACCAATAATCCTTAAATCACCTCCGGTAGTAACATTTGCAATAAGGTTGTTTACCTCAATTTGTGCTGTAATGTCAGATCCTTCCTGAACTCTAAGCCATATTAAAGGTTGCGTTATTTTTCCGCATAACTCCACCTTCGAATTTCGCCTGGCATCAATTTTTTGAATCTGTTTGTAGTAAATAATCACAAGGGTATTGTCTTCGCTCCAAATTTTATTAAGATCTGTATAAATATCTAAAACACCGTTTTCTACATCTATTTTAACCATATCCCGGCTATTCCCTGTAATAACGGCCTTATTTTCTTTAGATTGTATAAAATTTACCGATAAGCCATTTGTTATCTCAGCTTCGGAAAAATTTTCTAAATCCATTGTTATTTCCTGTGCTCCAGCCAGTATACCATGACTTAAAAGCAATAAAAACAGTAACTTTTTCATTTTAATAATTATAATATTTCTTGTAATTAATCAGTTCATAAAATTTTGAGTACTTAAAATACCTAAAGTATTAGAGGCTCTAAATTTACGGGTGATACAAGATAATAAATTTTTTAATTTGTCCATTCAAATAGTATTTTCGAATAAACTATGTTGTTTTGATTGATAACAGTCTACTTTCATTTTTTCTCTTCACCCAAAGCACTTCATACTTTAGATTCGTTAAGTCCTTATTAGCGGCTGTTCCCTCTTTAAAATTTAATTTACAAAATTCTAATCTTCCTCTACAGCTTCTTTACTTCCTAATAAATTAAAATCCAGATGCCTTTTTAATAAATCGGCATTTTTTACATTTACATAAACTTCATCACCTAACTGGTAAGTATTTTGGGTTTTTCTGCCAACAATAGCATACTGTTCTATATCAAATTCATAATGATCGTCTTTGATATCCCTAAGCCGAACCATTCCTTCGCACTTATTATCGATAATTTCAACATAAATTCCCCATTCGGTGACTCCGGAAATAACACCTAAAAAGTCCTGTTCCTGGTGATCCAACATGAATTTTACCTGCATGTATTTTATGGAATCTCTTTCAGCATTTGTTGAAAGACTTTCCATTTCACTACTGTGCCGGCATTTTTCTTCGTATTCATCTTCTTTTGCAGACGGTTTTTCATCTAAATATTCCTGCAACAACCTATGTGTCATTACATCCGGATACCGCCGTATTGGTGAAGTAAAATGTGAATAATAGTCGAATGCAAGTCCGTAATGTCCTATATTTTTTGTGCTGTAATAGGCTTTACTCATTGTACGGATTGTAAGGGTATCAACCAAATTTTGTTCTTTGGTTCCCTGAACTTCAGCTAATAAATTATTTAAGGAAGTGGTAACAGATTTTCTGTCCTTCAAGTCAATTTTATATCCAAATTTTGAAACAACCGTTTGTAAAGTTGCGAGTTTTGTGTCATCAGGTTCTGCATGGCAGCGATAAACGAAGGTTTTCTTAGGGGATTTTTTTCCAATAAACTCGGCTACCTTTTTATTTGCCAGAAGCATAAATTCCTCTATCAATTTATTAGCTTCTTCTGAGGTTTTAAAATAAACACCTACGGGCTCATTTTCTTCATTTAGATTAAATTTAACCTCTACTTTATCAAAGGAAATAGCTCCTTCTTTTAAGCGCCTTAACCTCATTTTCTTTGCCAACTCATTCAAAGATGAAACGGCAAATACAATTTCATCGCTAACAGTGTATGCTTTATCCTCAATAGAAATTTCTGCAGGGATTTCACCTTGATTTGTCTCAATAATGTGTTGGGCCTCCTCATATGCAAACCTTGAATCGGACAGGGTTACCGTTCTACCAAACCACTGATTCATCACATGCCCTTTTCCATCGATCTCAAAAATTGCTGAAAAAGTATATTTTTCTTCATTTGGTCTTAGGGAACATGCATTGTTGGACAGAATTTCAGGAAGCATGGGTACCACGCGATCTACAAGATATATAGAGGTAGCACGTTCATAAGCTTCGTCGTCTAAAATAGTTCCGGGTTTTACATAATGTGAAACATCGGCAATATGAATTCCAATTTCAAAATTTCCGTTTTCTAATTTTTTAAAACTCAGGGCATCATCAAAATCTTTTGCATCTTTAGGATCAATAGTAAAGGTTAAAACATCACGTAAATCCCTTCTTTTTTTAATTTCCGAATCCAGAATAGTAGTATTTATCTGATTTGCAAAATCCTCTACCTCTTTAGGAAATTCATGAGGCAACCCGTATTGTGCCAATATTGCATGCATTTCGGTATGATGTTCCCCCGGTTTTCCTAAAACTTCTTTTATTGAACCAAATGGAGAATCTGCTTTTTCCGGCCATTCTTCCAAAGTAACAACTACTTTATCGCCGTCCTGGGCATCGAACAATTTGTTTTTTTGAACAAAAATATCGGTATACATTTTTGGATCCTGAATAGCTACAAATCCAAAATTTTTCTGAAGTTGCAATATTCCTACAAATTCGGTACGTTTACGCTTAATAATACGAATAACTTCCCCTTCTGATTTTCTTTTTTTACGCTTATTGTAAATATAAATTTCAACTTCATCCCCATCTAAAGCTTTATTTAAAGCGTTGGCGGGAATAAATACATCTTCCTCTAATTCCCTAACCACCACGTAACCAAAACCTTTGGTAGTCATATCCAAAATACCCTGATAATATTCTAAATTGGCTACAATTTTAAATTTACCGGGACTCTCTTCTGAAATTTGTTTTTTAGCTGCCAGTTGGGCTAATTTTCTTATAATTTGATTGCGTGCATTAGCATCGTTCACTCCTAATTTCGCCGAAATTTCTTTATAGTTAAATGGCGTTCTAGGAGATTTTCTCAATATATCCAAAATGCTCTTTGAGAGGTTACCCATATCACCGGAATTTTTATTCTTCTTATCTGTCTTTTTCGTCATATTTTTAAATAAACCCCAAAATTACAGTTAAAATGTGACTTTAAATAAATATGTAACTAAAGTTTTGTTAAGCCTTTTTAATTGAATAAAACCTTAATTCGAACTGATTAACAATAAGTTTAGATAAAAATAAATTAAAAAAATTTTTTAATTTATTAAAAAATTCCTAATTTTAGTTTAGTAAATCTTCTAAAATTTCCCCTCAATTTAGAATAGCAAGGGGTAAAATAATGAAGAAATTATTTAAAATATGGATGTTGTTTTTTTTAATTTTCCTTTTGGGAGTTATCGGAGTTGCTTCATCTATAAACAAAACACTCAATAAAAATACTCTTATACAATTCGATAATCCTACCTATTCTGAAGTACTTAAAAAAACATCTTTCCCAGGTTAATTGTTTATCATAAATACTCAATTTTAAAGAAATCCCATTAAGAAAATTTATATTCTATATCTGCCTGTAAATGAAAGTATTAAACCCATTTTTATTTATAACTACTCTTTTTTTATAATGCATATTAACCTTATTAAAAAGGTTCTAAAAAAGATCTCAATTTTTAAAATCACTAGAGTTGTTAACACCTATTATAATATTTACTTTTAAAAAATTAATTAAAGTTTTTA
>JBBRGD010000094.1:0-7072 GCA_038241065.1 Flavobacteriales bacterium | reverse complement strand
TTGAAACCAAAACCTTGAATCGGAGTAATAACAGCGGCAGTTCCAGACCCAAAAATTTCTTTTAAAGTTCCATCCTTGGCTGCATTTATTATTTCAGACACAGAAATTCTCCGTATTTCTACCGGAATATCGAAATCTTCGGCCAGAGTGATTAAACTCTTTCTGGTGATCCCGTCTAAAATCCGGTCACTCGTAGGAGCAGTTACCAGGGTATCGTTTATCCTGAAAAAGATATTCATGGTTCCGGCTTCCTCCAGATATTCGTGAGATTCGGCATCGGTCCATACAATTTGCTGGTATCCTTCTTCTTTGGCCAGTGCGGTAGGATAGAATTGTGCGCCGTAATTCCCTGCAGCTTTCGCAAAACCTACTCCGCCATCGGCGGCACGACTAAATTTATCAGAAAACTTAACCCTCACCTCACCGTTATAATAGCCTTTTACCGGAGCACAAATAATCATGAATTTATATTTGTTTGATGGGGAAGCTCCAACTCCGGGTTCTGTAGCAATTACAAAAGGTCTTAAATACAGTGCATTTCCAAATCCTTTTTTAATCCAGGCCTGGTCCAGTTTTAACAAGGCTTCCAAAGCAGGGAAAAAATATTCCGCGGGAAACTCAGGAATTGCCATCCTCTTGCTGGAAATATTAATTCGGTCAAAATTATCTTCGGGACGAAAAAGCCAGATTTTATCGTGGTCATCCTTAAAGGCTTTCATTCCTTCAAAAACTGCCTGGGCATAATGAAACACTTTTGCAGAAGGATCCAATTCAATTGGTCCGTAAGGTTTTACTTCAGGTGTTTTCCAGGCACCATTTTCATAATCGCACATCATCATATGATCTGTAAAAGTGGCCCCAAAAGTTAGATTTTCAAAGTCAACAGATGTAATTTTAGTCGTCGGGGATTTTACAATATCGAATTTAATGGAAGTATTATTTTTCATTATTATATCTGGTTTAGAATGCAAATTTACCGAAATAATAATAGAATCATCCTTGAAACTTTTGGTAAATTTGTCAGGTTCTTTGGATTCAATTTTAAATTTGACGCTTATGAAATTTATTAAAATGATAATAGCACTTACATTGTCTGTATTTACTCTAATCTCCTGTAAGAATAAAGATACAGAGAATCTGAAAAAAGAGGAAACTAAGGAAGTTTCTAAGGAAATGGCCTATCAATCTTATGGGGATGAAATTTCCTCTGAAAATAGCCTTTCTTCCGCTGAAATGGAAGTCCGTTATCAGGGTTTGAAAATTGGTGATACTGTTGAGGTTAATTTTAAAACGGATGTGAACGAGGTATGTAAAGAAAAAGGATGCTGGATGAAACTAGACCTGCCCGGAGAAGAGGATGTGATGGTGAAATTTAAGGATTACGGGTTTTTTGTGCCGAAGGATATTGATCAAAGGGAGGTGGTGGTAAATGGAAAAGCTTATGTCACAGAAGTTTCTGTAGAAGAACAACAACATTATGCCAAAGATGGCGGGAAAACAGAAGAGGAAATCGCAGCTATTGATCAGCCAAAAAGGACGCTTTCTTTCTTAGCGAACGGAGTACTTATAAAGGAATAATTTGGAACGCAAAATTATTATCACAGAGGATGGTTCAACAACTATTCACCTCCCTGAATGGGATGAACAATACCATTCTAAATTTGGGGCTATTCAGGAAGCCCGCCATGTTTTTATCCAAATGGGACTTGTTAAGGTGCTTGAACGGGAAGAACTTTCCGAAATTTCAATTTTGGAAATTGGCTTTGGTACCGGTTTAAACGCTTTGGTCACCTGGCAGGAGGCAAAGAAAAAACAGGTTTTGGTTGAATACACGGGAGTAGAGGCCTATCCGGTATCTTCTGAAGAGGTTGAACTTCTCAATTTTGGGAAAATGCTGGAGGAACCGGAGGCGGCTTCAGTTTTTGAAAAAATGCACAAAATTGCCTGGGAAACCCCTCAAAATATTTCTGAATTTTTTAATCTTGCCAAACAACAAAAATATTTTCAGGCAATCGATGATGTCAATAAATATGATCTGATCTACTTTGATGCTTTCGGAGCAGGGATCCAACCGGATCTATGGACAGAGGCAATATTTAAAAAAATGTATATAGCCATCCGGAATAACGGGGTCCTGGTAACATATGCAGCAAAAGGCAGCGTAAGAAGAGCGATGCTGCAAGTAGGTTTCAAGGTTGAACGGCTTCCGGGGCCTCCAGGGAAAAGGGAAATGTTAAGGGCAACCAAAAAATAAGCACAACGCCTGTTAAACCTGTAATAAAATATTGCGCAGCCTAATTGTCTATGCTTATCTTGCCAAGAAAAAATGCGGGTATTAATAACAGGAGCAACGGGATTGGTTGGTTCTCATATCACCAAATTATGCCATCAAAAAGGAATTAAAGTTAATTTTCTCACCACTTCTAAGGACAAAATAGAAGATCAACCGGAATACAAAGGATTTTATTGGAATATCGAGAACAGGGAAATAGATGAAAACTGCTTTAAAAATGTAGATGCGATCATTCATCTGGCAGGAGCGGATATCGCCAAACGATGGACAAGCAGTTATAAAAAGGAAATTATCGCAAGCCGAACGCAATCTGCTGATCTGTTATTGGAAACCCTCAAAAACTCCGGTTTTAAGATTCCCCGGTTCATCTCAGCCAGTGCCATAGGTATTTATCCCAGCTCTTTGGAGAAATTGTATTTTGAAGACGAAAAATCTGTAGACGATTCTTTTTTGGGAGAAGTTGTGGTGCTTTGGGAGTCTTCCGCCGATAAATTCAAGAGTCTAGGAATGGAGGTTGCAAAGATTCGCATAGGACTTGTTTTGGCAAGAGAGGGTGGTGCCTTCCCAAAGTTGAAGGAGCCTGTTTCATTTAATGTGGGAACTGCTTTTGGCAGCGGAAAACAATGGCAATCCTGGATCCATATCGAAGATCTCGCCGGAATCTTTCTTCACGTTTTGGAGAATAAGCTGATAGGTGTTTTCAATGGAGTTGCGCCAAATCCTGTAACCAATGAAGAAATGATGAAGGAAATAGCGGCTCAATTAAACAAATCCATTTGGTTGCCCAATGTTCCCGGAATTGCTTTAAAAGTAGCCTTAGGAGAAATGGCGACAGTTTTGTTATCCAGTCAATTGGTGAGCTCTGATAAAATTGAAAAAGCCGGATATGAATTCCGTTATAAAAATTTGATCAAGGCATTGGAAGATCTGATCTAATAAAAAGAGGCCGCCAATGGCAGCCTCTAAATCTCAAAGCTTCAAAACCTGTAATTATGCTTTGTAAGCTTTCAGGTTAATTGTAAGTTCAATTTCATCATTGATGAATTTATCTCCCAAACTGTCAAAAACAGATTTAGATCCGTAATTAACGCCCCATTTAGTGCGGTCTATAACAAAAGAATCGCTAGTTAATTCGAGTGTATCACCATTCAAGCTAATAGAAACAGGGAATTCAATGTTTTTTGTTTCCTCTTTCATGGTAAGGTTCCCTTGCAACATTGTTTTTCCGTCTTTTTGACTTATTCCGGTTACTTCAAAGGTGGTGTTAGGGTATTTTTCAACATTAAAAAAGTCACCTTCTTTGCCTTTAACGGTTCCCATTAAATGTCTTTCAAGTTTCATTTTATCTTCACCTTCAAGGTCAGTAACTTCAAGGGATTTCATGTCAACTACAAAAGTTCCGCTTTCAACAATGCTGTCATTGGCTTTAAAAGTACCTTGGGACAATTTTATTGTTCCTGTATGTGTTCCTGTTGGTTTTTCGCCTTTCCATTCAATTATTGAAGTAGTGGTGTCAACCATAAATTCGAATGCTTCGGTACCTGCAACTGCAACTTCCTGGGCATCTTCGGTATTTGCTTCTTTGTTTTCATTCTTGCATCCTAGGCTTGCCATAGTTATTCCGGCAATTATAAAAAGATTAAAGATTGCTTTCTTCATTTTAAAAAAATTTAAATTTTTGTTAGCGGCAAAACTACTAGTTTAGGCTTTCAACCAGTCTTAATAATATATTAAATTATTGTGGTGACATTTTGACAATTTTTCAGAATTGGCAACAATTTTGACTTTAGCAGACTAAACAAAATTCGGCTAAGAATGAATAGAGATAAAAATAATAAGACCAGAGATAATAATAGTGATATCAATCAGGACGAAACTATTGAAAATCAGGCAGAAGAAATATCAGATGATGCCATTGATGAAGTGGAGGAGCAAGAGCAGGAAGTTGAGGAACTCTCTGAAGTTGAACAGTTAAAATGGGATCTTGAAAAAGAGAAAGACAAATTTCTAAGGCTTTTTGCTGAATTTGAAAATTATAAAAGGCGTACCTCTAAGGAACGGATTGAATTGTTTAAAACTGCAAATCAGGATGTCATGACAGCGATGTTGCCTGTTTTAGATGATTTTGACAGGGCCTTAACTGAGATTAAAAAAACCAAAGATAAAAACCTTATTAAGGGAGTTGAACTCATTCATAATAAATTCCAGGAAACTTTAAAGAATAAAGGATTGGAAGCGATGGATGTTAAACATGGCGATTCTTTTGATGCAGATGTTCACGAAGCCATTACACAAATTCCTGCCTCATCAGAAAAATTAAAAGGAAAGATTGTAGATGTTGTAGAACGCGGTTATAAGCTGGGGGATAGGATCATTCGCTTTCCAAAAGTAGTGACAGGCAAATAGTCGCTTTAGAAATTTACAAAATTACAAGATGAAACAGGATTATTACGAAATACTAGGAATAAGCAAGAATGCAACTGCGGCCGAGATCAAAAAGGCTTATCGAAAAAAGGCAATAGAGCATCACCCGGATAAAAACCCGGGAAATCACAAGTCTGAAGATTTGTTCAAAAAATCGGCGGAAGCTTATGAGATTTTGAGCCATGAAGACAAGCGGGCCAAATATGACCGTTATGGTCACCAGGCCTTTGAAAATGGTGGAGGTGGTTTTGGCGGCCACGGGATGAACATGGATGATATTTTTAGTCAATTCGGTGATATATTTGGAAGCGGCTTTGGTGGAGGCGGTTTTGGCGGCGGTGGCGGTCAGCGTCGTGTAAAAGGGAGTAATCTAAGAATAAAAGTGAGCCTTACCCTAGAAGAAATTGCCAACGGTACGGAGAAAAAAATAAAAGTCAAACGAAAAGTCCAGGCACCGGGAACTACTTATAAAACCTGTTCTACCTGTAATGGAATGGGGCAGGTAACACGTATTACCAATACCATCTTAGGCAGGATGCAAACAGCTGCTCCCTGTACAACCTGTGGAGGTGCCGGACAAATAATAGATAAAAAACCTGCTGATGCGGATGCTCAGGGACTTATAACCAAAGAAGAAACTGTTTCCATAAAAATCCCTGCAGGGGTTGAAGACGGAATGCAGTTAAAGGTTACCGGGAAAGGGAATGATGCTCCCGGCAACAGCGTGCCAGGCGATTTACTTGTCGCTATTGAAGAAAAGCCACATGACACCCTGCAACGTGAAGGCGATAATTTACATTACGATCTTTATATCAGCTTTTCTGAAGCAGCTCTTGGGGCTTCAAGGGAGATTGATACCGTAACGGGAAAAGTGCGTATCAAAGTTGATGAAGGGACACAGTCCGGTAAAATTTTACGCCTGCGCGGCAAAGGAATCTCCAATTTGAATGGTTATGGGAAAGGGGATTTGTTGGTTCACGTAAATGTTTGGACTCCAAAGGTCCTAAACCGCGAACAAATGGACTTTTTTGAAAAAATGTCAACCCATGAAAATTTTCAACCCAGCCCTGAAAAGGGAGATAAATCATTTTTTGAGAAAGTAAAAGATATGTTTTCTTAAGGGCAAGGCTTTAAGAAATATTTTATATATTTGAGAATCACTAAATAATATTTGGTGAAATTTTTCCTTTTCATAGCAATTTTTTTTCCCATCCTTAATTTAGTTTAAGGGTGGGTTTTTGTTTTATGATTAAACGCTTTTTTACCAATAGCTCAATTTTCGGTCTTTTCTTCTCCCTTTTAGGGCTCGGGGAAAAAGAAAAGGCCGAAAATTCAAGTATTTTCCCCCGCCCGTAAAGGTGTAATAGAATTTTTGTTACATAAAATATTTACCTGTGCAATTCCAACCAATCAATTTTGTTTTTAAAAAGCAATATTTAAGAGTTTCTGATAAAATAGTATTTATATAATACGGATTTTGGGCTATTTCAATATATTTGCATTCTAAATAAAATTTATGACCAATTTCCTGGAGGTAGAAAATATTTGCAAGAATTTCGACAATTTTACTGCCCTCAATGATGTTTCAGTTAGCATTCCTAAAAAAAGTATTTTCGGATTATTGGGGCCTAACGGGGCTGGAAAAACTACGCTGATCCGTATTGTCAATCAAATAACCATGCCAGACAGCGGAAAGATTTATTTAGACGGAAAACCGCTGCATCCAAATGATGTAGGTAAAATAGGGTATTTACCGGAAGAACGGGGATTGTACAAATCTATGAAAGTGGGCGAGCAGGCGCTTTACCTCGCAAGGTTGAAAGGTCTTTCAAAGGCCGAAGCAAAAGAGAGACTGGAATACTGGTTTAAAAAACTGGAGATCACCCATTGGTGGGACAAGAAAATTCAGGAACTTTCCAAAGGGATGGCTCAAAAAGTACAATTTGTGATCACCGTGCTTCACCAGCCCAAATTACTGATCTTTGACGAGCCTTTTAGCGGTTTTGACCCGGTGAATGCCGAGATCATTAAAAATGAAATCCTACAACTCCGCGATGAAGGAGCCACGATCCTGTTCTCTACACATAGAATGGAAAGTGTGGAAGAGCTTTGCGAATATATGGCGTTAATCCATGAAGGTAATAAATTGCTGGATGGGAAAGTAGCCGATATTAAAAGCGAATATAAATCCAATACCTTCGAAGTTGGATTGACTGCTGAAGACGAAACAGCTCATTTAAAAGAATTAACAGCCATTTTCAGCGTGGGGAAAGCTAATTTTAAAAGCATTACCAAAGATCTTAAATTGAGTATTCAAATTAAACCTGAGGAGTCTCCTACGACTTGCTTTTGTAC
>JBBRGD010000093.1:0-7080 GCA_038241065.1 Flavobacteriales bacterium | reverse complement strand
ATTTTTAAACCGGAAAGCCTGATTTTTTAACCCTTAAGTTTTGGTAAAACTTTCTGTATTAACTAAGTGGATAATAGTAGTTTAAAATTAAGTTAATTAAATATCTTTGCGCCATGTTTCAAATAGGTAAAACAATCGTTTCTGAAGATATCATCCAAAAGGATTTTGTGTGCAACATTTCAGCTTGTAAGGGTGCCTGTTGCGTAGATGGCGATGCGGGAGCTCCTTTGGATTTAGCAGAAACTAAGATCCTGAAAGAGATCTACCCAAGGCTTAAACCTTATTTAAGTACTGAGGGAATTGAAGCTATTGACCGTCTGGGCACATCCATCACCGGCGAAGACGGGGATCTGGAAACGCCGCTTGTAGATGGTGGGAATTGTGCCTACGTTACTTTTGACAAAAAAGGGATCGCACTTTGCGGGATAGAACAGGCCAACGCTGCAGGCGTGGTCTCCTGGAAGAAACCCGTATCCTGTGAATTATACCCGGTAAGGGTGCAGGATTATTCTGAATTTTCTGCCGTAAACTATCACCACTGGCATATATGCGATGACGCCTGCTCTTTGGGTAGAGAATTTCAGGTTCCCATCTATAAATTCGTCAAAAATGCACTTATTCGCAAATTTGGAGAAGACTGGTACATGGAATTGGAGAAAGTTGCAAAATCCTTCAAAAAATAAAATTCAATTTTAGAGGAAAGTAAATAAATTAGAGCAACTTTCTGTGTTAGTGCCTTATCTTTCTAAACTCCATCTAATGTTGTTATTGCCACAAAAGCACCCAAAAACACGAGGGATCAAAACTATCTTTAAGTCCAATCTTGAACTTCTCTGGAACTTCCCAAAAAGCCTTTGATCGTAACTTTATATCAAAAAAAGCATCCCGATGATTTCTCAGCCAGTGTTAAAAATAATTCTATGAAATTTCACCTACAGTCTTTTTCATAAAAATTAATTTAATAAAAATACACTTTCCTGATCTCTAATTAATTAAAACACTCTGAAATACACGCTTGAGGAAAGTTAAATGATTTTTTCGTGCAACTTTGGGTCTTAGATCCATTGTGGCAAAATTAAGGATCAAGACCAATTGTCTTTTTTGCCACAAAAGCACAAAGAATCAAAAAATTTTTGTTGCTTTTTAAGTTTTCTTAAAACTTTTAGAAAAGCCTTACTTCTCGTCAAAATGCAGGCAGTTAAATACCGAATCAAAAATTTTAAGGTCGTGCCAGGTTAATATGGGGAAAAACCTGTATAGGATATTTAAAAAACACCTTGTAATTTTCACAGACTATTTAACCGGACCTTTTCCTGCTTAAAGATAAAAATGAGATGAAAAATTTACATTATTTACTTTCAGCCATTCTGTTTAGTTTGCTAAACTGCTTTTCTGTTTCGGCACAAAATTCACTAGAAGGCACCGTTAATAATTGGTCCAACGGGGACGGCTTAATAACATTCTACGATATGCTTACCAAGGATATGAGCCAGTTGGGAACTATTAATTCTCAGGGAAACATACTTATTCCCTTAGATGCAGACTATATTAATACCGTTAATTTAATGGCAAAAAAGGCGGCGGAGAAAGCTCCGGAAGGTTGGGAAATTCAAAATAATACCGTGTCCTCTACATTTAGTTGCATCGGGGAAGATAAGATCACAATAGACTCTGGAGAAACCCTTTTGGCAGGACTGCCCGAACTAAGTCTTACAGATAAAGGCGGACAGGCAGATTTCGGGATCCTATATGCTGTTAGCACTTCTGAAATAGCCCAATGGCTTTTTTCTTATGGAGAAGACAATGTTTCCAATGGCTATTATTTAAAATGGGTTTTTACTGAAAAACCCGCAAGTATAAACGGGATTTGCACTATTCCAACCTATACCGGAAATGGGGAAGAAAAGTATGACGATATCCATAAAATGAACATGAAACTTAATAAAGGCTGGAATATTATAAAATATGATATTGTTGAAACTTTTACCTCCCAAAATGGAAAAGTTTATCCTTCAAATACAGAGGTGACCAAACTGGAAAAATTACCTGAAAATTTACTGTGGCAGGTAATCCAAAATTAATTCGTTGTCAACGTTTTTATAATCAGTTTATCAAAACAGCGGAAACCAAATTTTTGGTAAAGAATTATCATACAACCTTTATTATCAGTTATTTAATATTTTTTAAACAACAATTATTTTTGTATATTTAAGAGTGAAGCATAACCACATCCCCCATTTTTAAATTTGCGATGATGATAACGGGTTCAATTGAACGGGCTTTTGTCAGTTTTACGGTTTATTCAAAATAAATACATTTTAAAAATTTGGTGTTATGAAATGAGCATAACGGCAATAAGATACAAATACAGATGAACATATGCGAATTGCATCCCGAATTATCGGGACACTTTATGACAATTAAAAATTAATAAAAACACATATGAAAAAACTAATTTTAACAGGGGTCTTGATGGTATTCTTCCTCATCCCCTCTCAGGCACAGTTATTAAAAAACCTGAAGAAAAAAATTGAAAACCGGGTGGAACGAACGGTTACTGACAAAATAGCCGACAAAGCAGCTGCTGAGGCCGGGAAAGCTGTGGATAAAGCGATGGATCCCGGGGAGAATAAAAGCGGTTTCCTAATGGGAGCTTCGCAAGCAGACCTATCGGAAGTTCCTGAAAAATATGAATTTGAATGGAAGTATGGGCTTCTCATGAAAAGTAAGGAAGGGGAAACCACAATTAATTATTTCCTTAAAAAAGACGCTCCTTATTTTGGGTTTAAACTCCCAAATTCAGAGGAGATGTTTATGGTAATGGATGTTTCCAGGAATTTGATGATGATGTATATGAATTCAAAAGGAACCAAAATGATCACTGCCTCCAAAATTTCACCGTCTTCTTTTGATGAAATGGAAACTGAAAATGAACGCGATAAATACTCCTTTATGAAAATAGACAGCAAAACAATCATGGGTTATGATTGCAACGGATTTAAGGCTGAAAATATAGATGGAGTTTACACTTTTTATATAACCAGTGAACCGGATATTAGTTTTATGGATATTTATAAATCAGATAAAACCAAATTGCCAGCCAACTTTGACCCGAAATGGATTGAAGACGGAAAAGGCCTAATGATGCAAATGATCCTGGAGGATAAAAAAAACGCAAAAAACAATCTGGTCATGACCTGCGTAGCTCTGGAAAAACAATCGGTAATACTGCTAAAAAGTGATTATAAGAGTCTTGCCGGAAATTAATAAATCAACACATTAATATTTTCAATCATGGAAGAGACCGAACCTTTAAATGCCGAAGAACACAAAAGCACCAGTTATGACCCCAAAACCATAGCAATAATCGCCTACCTCACCATAATAGGGTTGGTTATAGCCTTTTTGTTGAATAATGACAAGAAACATGAATTCTCCTCCTACCACATAAGACAATCCTTGGGATTGGTACTTTGCAGTGTCGCCCTTTTTATTATCGGGATGATACCCATTTTAGGCTGGATTGTCAGCTTTCTGGGATCAATTTTTCTGATTATACTATGGGTGCTTGGGCTAATAAATGCAATTAACAACCAAATTAAACCCGTTCCTGTTTTGGGTAAATACTTTGATGAATGGTTTAAAAATATTTAACTAATCAGTTCATGAAATTTTGACTGCCTAAAATGCCTAAATTAAAGTAGTCCCTAATTTTATGAACTATTTAGTTCCGTATCCTTTTTTTAATAAGGTCAATTGAATTCCTCTATCCTCTATTGCCTGTACAAATTGTATTGATAATTTTATACCGGTTATTATATGACCCACATCTTCAAGCTCATATAATTTATCGAATCCTTTTTCCCAAATTCACCTGAATCTGCCGAAATAGATCTTGTTGAACTATTATCATCATTTTCTCTGTTTTAAAAGTTTAACTTCCCTATTTATTTCGTTTTTTCCTTTTATATATATTTAGAAAGATTTTACTTAATGGATTGCAAAGCTTTGCGATCTTTGTGGGGAGATATTGGCCTTTGCGGTTAAAGAAAGGAGTTTTCTACAACTTTCTCAAACAGAATCTTTGAAAATTAAATTTATAAAATGAATAGGAGAGAAAACCTCAAAAAAGCGACAGATAAAGAGATTCTTTGGGATATAGCAGTAATTGGAGGAGGTTCTTCTGGTTTGGGAGTAGCACTTGATGGTTTATCAAGAGGGCTAAAGGTATTGTTATTGGAAAAAGCAGATTTTGCCAAAGGTACCAGTAGCAGAAGCACAAAATTAATCCACGGAGGGTTTAGATATTTAGCCCAAGGCGATATTCATTTGGTTCTGGAAGCTTTAAAGGAGCGAGGAAGAATATTAAAAAACGCGCCTCACCTTGCTCATAACCAGGCATTCATAATTCCTGTTTACACCCTTTTTGACCGGATGAAATATACTATTGGTCTTAAAATTTATGACTTAATGGCCGGAAGGTTAAGTATAAAAAAATCGCAGTTTATCTCTAAAAAAGAAATCATTCAAAGGTTACCCAATATCAGGCAGGATAAACTTAAAGGTGGAATAACTTATTACGACGGACAGTTTGATGATGCAAGGTTAGCCTTAAATGTTGCTCAAACCTGTGATAAGCTTGGTGGTGTAATGCTAAACTATATGAAGGTCACCCATTTAAATAAAAATTCCAAAGGTAAAATTGACGGAGTCCATGTAAAAGATCAGTTTTCAACCAAGGCTTTTGAAGTAAGAGCGAAAATGGTTGTGAATGCAACCGGAGTTTTTGCAGATAAAATCTTAAAAATGGATAATCCGGAGACACCTAAAATGATACAACCCAGTCAGGGTATTCATCTGGTCATGGATAGTTCATTTCTATCTCATAAAGATGCCCTAATGATTCCCAAGACCAGTGACGGCAGAGTGTTATTCGCCATTCCTTGGTATAATAAACTTGTGGTTGGTACTACAGATACTTTGAGAAAAAAAACTAAAATGGAGCCTGATATTCTTCAAAAAGAAATTGATTTTATATTAAAAACAGCCGAAAAATATTTAATCAAAGCTCCGAAAAGGAAAGATATTTTATCTGTATATGCTGGCTTACGTCCGCTGGCGGCTCCAAAAAATGCAGATGATAAGACCAAGGAAATATCCAGAAGTCATAAGGTAATTGTTTCAAAAAATAACCTAGTCACCCTTACCGGTGGAAAATGGACAACTTTTAGAAAAATGGGAGAAGATACAGTCGATTATTACAAACAAATAACTGGGGAAACTCCGGAAAAAAGTAAATCGGCCAAACAGCATATTTTCGGATATTCATTAACTAAAAAACATGACTATCTGGACATTTATGGATCTGAAAGAAAAATTATAGACAAGTTAATCGCAAAAAATCCGGAGCTTTCAGAAAAACTACATCCAGATTTTCCATATATTAAAGCAGAAGTTATCTGGGCAGTAAGAACAGAGATGGCCTTTAAGTTGGAAGATGTGCTTGCAAGGAGAATACGGGTGCTTTTTCTTGATGCCCGTGCCGCGATAAGTATGATCCCGGAAACCGCAAGAATAATGGCGAAAGAACTTGACAAAGACCAAAGCTGGATAGATAAAGAATCGGCTGAATTTAAAAAATTAGCCCAGAGATATATCTTAGAAGTTTAACTTTAAATTCAAAAAATTGAAGAAGAAACAGTACGTTTTAGCTTTTGATCCGGAACAACAAGTTTAAGAACAATTCTTTAACTCAAGATTAAAATCGCGGGCTAATTTTTTCTTTACAGACTAAATAAAATTTATACCTGGGCTCTTGGCACATTTTATCCTCCTAAATATATACTGTTTTAACGGCATGGCAGTTTGTGGAAACACAGGTTTCTTTAAATCATAAATGTTAAAAATTTTCACGTTACTACAGTTGTTAACAAGTTATAAGCAACTCACTTTCAATTTATTAATAATTTTATTTTGCAAATCACTGAGCTTACAGATGATTTGCATTGTTAAAAACTTTGTTAAAAACGTTTCTCTCAATCTATTTTAAATTCCATTTGATTTTCCAATATTTGTTTAAGCAGGATATTAGAAGCGAATATTACCACCTGAAAACAAACATTTTATGGCGCAAATTGAACCCATTTTACAGGAAAACAAAGACCGCTTTGTAATATTTCCTATTAAACACCACGATATTTGGGATTATTATAAAAAAATGGAAGCCAGTTTTTGGACCGCCGAAGAAATAGACCTGCATCAGGATTTCAACGACTGGACAAACAAACTAAATTCAGACGAACGCTATTTTATCAAACATATCCTGGCCTTTTTTGCAGCTTCAGATGGAATTGTAAATGAAAACCTGGCCGAGAACTTCGTGAATGAAGTACAATATTCAGAAGCAAAATTCTTTTATGGCTTTCAGATCATGATGGAAAACATACATTCTGAAACATATTCCCTGTTGATAGACACCTACGTAAAGGACGAAACAGAGAAAAATAAGCTTTTTAAAGCCATCGATTATTTCCCCGCAATTCAGAAAAAAGCCCAATGGGCCTTAAAATGGATAGAATCTGATTCTTTTGCCGAAAGATTGATAGCATTTGCTGCGGTAGAAGGAATTTTCTTCTCCGGTGCATTTTGCTCTATTTTTTGGCTTAAAAAACGCGGACTTATGCCAGGACTCACCTTTTCCAATGAATTGATTTCCCGTGATGAAGGCCTTCACTGTGATTTTGCCGTTCATCTTCACAATAATCACCTAATAAATAAAGTGCCTAAAGAACGCATCCGCGAGATTATCACGGATGCTTTAAATATAGAACGCGAATTTATCACCGAATCTTTACCTGCAAGCCTTATTGGAATGAATTCAAAACTCATGACCGAATATCTGGAATTTGTTGCAGACAGATTGTTGGTGGAATTGGAATGTGAAAAAGAATACGGAAGTGCCAATCCATTTGATTTTATGGATATGATCAACCTACAGGGAAAAACCAATTTCTTTGAAAAACGTGTAGGGGAATATCAAAAGGCCGGAGTGATGAATAAAGATAAAGACACCAATAAAAT
>JBBRGD010000092.1:0-7098 GCA_038241065.1 Flavobacteriales bacterium | reverse complement strand
ACCGAGCCAACTTCAAGAATAACAATTAATTACAAGGATTTTCGAACATATCAACTTATTAATGTTTTTATGGAATATATTTTTATTTAATTGTTTACATTTGCACCGAATTTTATAGATCGAAACTATATCCGAGAATGCGAAAGGAAAACATTTTTAAAATTTTATTGGCTAGTCTTTTTATCTTGGTTTCGTTAAATCTGAATGCTAAGGAAGCACAGGAAGAAACTACAGGGAAAATAGATACTAAAACCGGGGTGAAGGAATATATAGGGCATCACCTTAAAGATTCTCATTACTTTACCTTCTTTTCTGATGGAGAGGAAGGTGAACATTACGGAATCCCGCTTCCCGTAATCATTTGGGACGGAGGCCTAAAAGTATTTTCAGCTTCAAAATTTCATCACGGCGAGGAACTTGTCGAACTCGACGGGAATTACTACAAACTTTATCACAACAAAATATACAAAACAGGACCCGAAGGTATCATTGAATATGGAGAAAGTGAGTTCCCCACAAATGAAAGACCTTTGGATTTCTCTATTACCAAGAACGTGACAGGAATGATCGTTGTTGCTTTATTGATGTTCCTTATGTTTTGGACATTAGCCAAGAATTATCAAAAAAGGAGTATTCCGAAAGGTTTTAGCCGAGTATTGGAACCTTTGGTTGTATATGTGCGTGACGAAATTGCAGAACCCAATATTGGACCTAAATATAAAAAATACATGAGCTTTTTGCTTACGGTGTTTTTCTTTATCCTTATTTTAAACCTAGTTGGTTTAACACCGTTTGGAATTAATGTTACAGGAAATATAGCCGTCACATTTGGACTGGCATTGATCACATTTATAATCGTACAATTTAGCGGGAATAAGCATTATTGGAAGCATATTTTCTGGATGCCGGGAGTGCCGGTTCCAATGAAGATTATTTTGATGCCAATTGAATTGCTGGGAATGTTCACAAAACCCTTTGCCTTAATGATTCGTTTATTTGCGAATATGATGGCGGGCCACGTAGTTGTATTCAGCTTGTTGGGATTGATTTTTATATTTCAAAATTGGATCGCCAGCCCCGCATTCTTTGGTTTCACATTATTTATATCGGTAATTGAATTATTGGTTGCTTTTCTGCAAGCCTATATTTTCACCTTGCTAAGTGCATTGTATATTGGAATGGCGGTTGTAGAGCATGAAGATCACCCAAAAGATCACGGTGAGGATATACCGGTAATTTAGTTGTTTTAGAAGAGTTTTTTAAGTTTAATTTTAAATAGATAGTTATGGAAATCCCAGTAATGGTAGGAGCAGGTTTAATTGTGATTGGAGCAGGTATTGGTCTTGGTAAGATTGGTGGTTCAGCAATGGATGCGATAGCGCGTCAACCTGAAGCAACCGGAAAAATTCAAACAGCGATGATTATTATTGCCGCTTTGTTGGAAGGAATTGCTTTTGCTGCATTATTCGCAGTGTAATTAAACAAAGTAAAACCTTGTAACGGTTGGTTACAAGGTTTTTTTTAAAATTCAAATTTGTACCCATTGTACCTAAGGTTAATAACATCAGTTTATGGATAAGTTAATAAATGATTTTTCTTTTGGGTTATTTTTCTGGCAGATGGCAATTCTTATTGTCTTAATTTTTTTACTGAAAAAATTCGCCTGGAAACCCATTTTAGACTCTTTGAATAGTCGTGAAGAAGGTATAAAAAATGCATTGGATTCTGCCGAAAAAGCAAGAAAGGAAATGCAAAATCTTAATGCAGATAATGAAAAATTATTGCAGGAAGCGCGTTTGCAAAGAGACTCCATGCTCAAGGAGGCCCGGGAGTTGAAAGAGAGAATTGTTACAGAAGCCTCTTCAGAAGCCCAGGAAAAAGCCGATAAAATTGTTGCCCAGGCCCAGGTTACCATACAAAACGAAAAGAACGCAGCTTTAGCCGATATCAAGAACCAGGTTGCCGAATTGTCTATACAGATTGCTGAAAAGGTGATTCGCAAGGAATTATCCAGCTCAGAACAACAATACAGGTTGGTTGAAGATATGTTGGAAGATGTTACTTTAAAATAACACTATGAAAGGAACCAGGGCGGCACAGCGCTATGCGAAAGCAATATTAGACTTGGCAAAGGATCAAAACATCTCAGAATTGGTGAACAACGACATGGAAACCATTTCTAAAACAATCATTGCAAGTGATGAACTTCAGGATGTTCTTTCCAGCCCGGTAATAAAGTCGGAGCATATGAAAAAAGTCTTGCTTGAAATATTCAAAGATGTGCATGCTGTTACTTTGGAAGCTTTTGATGTGCTTTTGGAAAATAACAGGATTGCTCTTTTAAAATGGGTAGCTCAAAAATATACATTTTTATATAATGAGATGAATCATATTCAAATTGCTACAGTAACTACGGCAATTCCTCTCAACGCCCAAATGGAAACAAAGATTCTCAATAAAATCAAGGATCTTACCGGTAATGGCGCAAACATCATAAATAAGATAGATCCAAAAATAATTGGAGGTTTTATCTTGAGGATAGGTGACATTCAATATAATGCAAGTATTGCTGTGAACCTCAGTAATTTGGGAAGAAAATTTAAAAACAACACATTCATTTCAAAAACTTAATTAAAACAGGCGCCGAATGCGTGCCAATTTTATTCTAAATAATTATGGCCGAAGTAAATCCTGCTGAAGTTTCAGCAATTTTAAAAAAACAACTTTCAGGTTTTGAAGCGAAAGCTTCATTAGATGAAGTGGGTACAGTGCTTACCGTTGGAGATGGTATTGCGCGTATTTATGGATTAGGAAACGCCCAATATGGGGAACTAGTTGAATTTGAAGGTGGTTTGGAAGGAATCGTTCTAAACCTTGAAGAAGATAATGTTGGGGTAGTTCTATTAGGACCAACCAGGGAAATTAAGGAGGGATCTGTTGTTAAAAGAACACAACGTATCGCTTCTATAAAGGTGGGTGAAGGAATTTCCGGGAGGGTAATAAATACCTTAGGAACTCCTATTGATGGTAAAGGGCCAATTCAAGGGGAAACCTTTGAGATGCCATTAGACCGTAAATCACCCGGGGTAATTTTCCGCCAACCTGTAACCGAACCCTTGCAAACCGGAATCAAAGCTATAGATGCTATGGTTCCCGTGGGAAGAGGACAAAGGGAATTGGTAATTGGTGACCGTCAGACTGGTAAAACCGCCGTTTGTATTGATACCATCCTGAATCAAAAAGAATTTTATGATGCCGGAAAACCGGTATATTGTATATATGTTGCTATTGGTCAAAAAGCCTCTACTGTTGCAGGAATCGCAAAAGTATTGGAAGATAAAGGAGCTTTAGCTTACACTACCATTGTTGCGGCAAATGCTTCAGATCCTGCTCCAATGCAGGTTTATGCTCCATTTGCTGGTGCATCTATTGGGGAATATTTCAGGGATACCGGTCGTCCTGCACTTATCGTTTATGACGATTTATCCAAGCAAGCGGTAGCATATCGTGAAGTTTCCTTGTTATTGCGTCGTCCACCAGGACGTGAAGCATATCCTGGGGATGTATTTTACCTTCACTCCAGATTGTTGGAACGTGCAGCCAAGATTATCAATAACGACAAGATCGCCAGTGAAATGAACGATTTGCCGGATTCTATAAGACATTTAGTTAAAGGTGGCGGTTCGTTAACAGCATTGCCAATTGTTGAAACCCAGGCGGGAGATGTTGCCGCTTATATTCCTACCAACGTAATCTCAATTACAGACGGTCAGATTTTCCTAACCTCCGATTTATTTAACTCTGGAGTACGTCCTGCAATTGACGTGGGTATCTCTGTATCTCGGGTAGGTGGGAATGCACAGATCAAATCAATGAAAAAAGTTGCCGGGACACTTAAACTCTCCCAGGCCCAATATCGTGAATTAGAAGCTTTCGCCAAGTTTGGTTCCGATTTGGATGCAGCAACCATGAATATTATTGAAAGAGGTAAGCGAAACGTGGAAATTTTGAAACAAGCGGAAAATGATCCTTTTCCTGTTGAAGAACAAGTTGCTATTGTTTTTGCTGGAACAAAAAACCTGTTAAGAGATGTTCCGGTAGTAAAAGTAAAAGAATTTGAAAAAGATTACCTGGAATACCTTAAGGTAAAACACAGGGATGTTTTAGATGGTCTTAAAGCTGGAAAACTGACAGATGAAATGACAGATGTTTTGGTGGCCACCGCAAAAGAAATATCAGCAAAATATAAGGCTAAATAGATTTTTAGTAGGAACAATTGATTTTTTATCAATACTCAAATCTAATATCTCAATACTAATACATGGCAAACTTAAAAGATTTACGCAGCAGGATTAAATCGGTCTCATCAACCATGCAAATCACCAGCGCAATGAAAATGGTGTCGGCTGCAAAGTTGAGCAAAGCTCAGGATGCCATTACCGCTATGCGCCCTTATTCTGAAAAGCTAACAGAATTACTTCAAGGCCTGAGTGCAACTCTTGATGATGATAGCGAAAGTAAGTACGCTGAGCAGAGAGAAGTTAAAAATGTATTAATTGTTGCAATCTCCTCAAATCGAGGACTGGCAGGCGCATTTAATACCAATATTGTAAAAGGTGTTAGGCAACTCGCAGATTCAATAGATAGCAAAAAAAACGTAGAGGTTTTAACCCTTGGAAAAAAGGCAAATGATGTTTTGCGTAAAAATCTGACTATTAAAGAAAATAACAATCACATTTATGATGAGTTAGATTATGCAAATGTCGCTGAAATTGCTGAAAATTTAATGCAAGGTTTCCTCGATGGGAAACATGATCAAATTATTATCATGTACAACCAATTCATAAATGCTGCAACTCAAATTGTGATTACCGAACAGTTTTTGCCTCTCAAACAAATTGAAACAAAAGAAAATAGCAATCTGGATTATATTTTTGAACCAACCAAAGAAGCAATAGTAAGGGAATTGATCCCAAAATCCTTGAAAATGCAACTTTTCAAAGCTATGAGTGATTCACTTGCATCTGAACATGGTGCGCGAATGACTGCAATGCACAAAGCAACCGATAATGCAATCGATTTGAGGGATGCGCTCAAATTATCATACAACAAAGCCCGTCAGGCCGCAATTACCAATGAGATTTTGGAAATTGTTGGAGGCGCGGAAGCCTTGAAGAATTAGGCGGAGCCAAATTTTCAAATTGGCGAAGCCTTGAAGAATTAGGCGGAGCCAAATTTTCAAATTGGCGAAGCCTTGAAGAATTAGGCGGAGCCAAATTTTAAGATTTTAAGTGTAAACCCTGCAAATCCTGCAGGGTTTTTCTTTGGCAAGCATTTTGTTTTATATCCTAAGATCTTCAAATTTCCTATAATGAAATACATTTACTTTTTACTTAGCGCTTTATTTATAACCGCAATATTTTCAAATTGTGCCGGCAATAAGGAATTTCAGGAACGTCCTCCTGCGCAATTCCTGCAGGCTTATTTTACTTCAACCCAGGATTCAATCAAGTTGTATATTCCCGTTGTAACAATTCAAACCAATCAGGTGGCTTTGGACAGTGTTTATTTTCAGGGATTAAAAGCCACACTTCAAGAAGACGCGCAGAATCCAAGTGTTTATTTTGCTCAATTCTATAAAGGGAAACAAGATTTGGTCATGAGTTCAGATCCTAAAGAAGAATACGTTAATAAAATGCCTCAAAAACCGAAAAAAGTTCCTTTTGAATTACAGGATGATGAAGCTATAATAGTTTTTACCCAAAACAACAAGACAAAATATTTCAAGATTACCGGTATCCTGGAACGTTCAAAAGAATAAACAGGAAATTATAATGGAGTTTTTGGTTTATTTAGCCAATAAATTAAGATATTTATGCTTTAAACAAACCCCCATTTGAGCACCTTAAAACGTTTTTTTCAGGATACAATCATTTACGGTTTCGCAACGGTTTTGCCACGGCTCATGAATTTCATTCTTGTGCCTTTGCACGTAACAGCGCTTTCTACAGTTGGCTATTCAGTAAACACCACTTTTTATGTCTGGGCAGCATTTTTTAATGTGATCCTCACTTATGGAATGGAAACCGCTTTTTTTAGGTATTTTAGTCATTCAGACAAGAAAAGCCTGGTATTTTCCACTGCATTTATCAGCCTGACGGTCACTACCGTAATTTTCTTTTTAGCCGTATTTCTTTTCAGGGATCACATAATCGACCTTGTAGATCTAAACCCCGATTATTTCAATATGCTTTTGGGGATTTTGGCCCTGGACACATTGGTGGTCGTCCCATTCGCCTATTTAAGAGCATCAAACAGGCCACTGAAATTTGCTGCGGTAAAGATCTTTAATATTGTATTGGTGGTGCTTGTGAATTTTTATTTTTTGTGGCTTATACCCAAACATCCTTCATTAATTCCTGATTTCGTTTTAAATAACTATTCTGAAACCGACAAAGTCCAGTATATTTTTCTCGCCAATTTACTCGCAAGCGGAGCTACATTCCTGATCTTGTTGCCGTACTTTTTCAGGACGAGCATTGCATTCAGCACCGAAATTTTTAAGCAAATGTGGAAATATGGGTGGCCGGTGATGGTCGCCGGGATTGCTTTTGTGATCAATGAAATGCTGGATAAAATCCTGTTAAAGGAAATGGTTTCCGATGAAATTATGGGTGCCTATGCAGCCTGTTATAAACTCGCTATTTTTATGACCATTTTTGTTCAGGCGTTTCGGTTGGGTGCAGAACCATTCTTTTTTAACCAGGCAAACAAGGAAAATGCGAAACAAACCTATGCCAATATTCTCAATTATTTTGTGATCCTAGGAAGCCTTATCTTTATTGTTATGGTTGTGTATTTGGATTTTTTCAAAATGCTTATTGTGCCAAATCCCGATTATTGGGTTACCATTTCAATTGTCCCGGTGGTATTGCTTGCCAATTTATTTTTAGGAATTTACCACAATCTCTCCGTTTGGTACAAATTGACCGACAGGACAAAATTGGGGATGTACATATCAATTATTGGTGCCATTATTACCATTGGCCTCAATTTATGGCTCATTCCCGTTATTGGTTTTATGGCTTCTGCTTATAC
>JBBRGD010000091.1:0-7146 GCA_038241065.1 Flavobacteriales bacterium | reverse complement strand
TCAGGATAGGTTTCTTTTGATTTCCGACTCCCATGATCCCGCTCCATCTTTGGTCGATTTCAAATTCGGATTTGGGCAAAATCGTGAATTTCAGGAGCTCTTCCAGTTTGTTCTGAATTAGTTCTGTCTGCGCCATACTCGTGGTTTCTTCGGTTTTAAGATCGAGGTTTCGTCCTCCTCCCAGTAAAATCCGGTCATTGATATTACGAAAGTAATAATAGCCTTTATCCAGATGAAAAGTGCCTTTTAACTGAAGGTTTTTTATGGGTTTTGTGATCAATACCTGGGCACGTGCAGGTTTTACTTCTGAAATTCCCAATGTTGAAGCAAAGCCATTTGTGGTAATTAGTAATTTCTTGGTACTGAATTGAAACTGATCTGTTTTTACCTCTACCGAATTATTTTTTTCTAAAAACTCCTCTACGGTGATATTGTTTAAGATCCTGATCCCGGCATTCTGCACTTTTTGAAGAAGGGCTTCCATCATTTTACCTGTATTTATCTGTCCTTCAAATTGGTTAAAAATAAGTGGTTCATAAATATTCTTAAATCCAAAGCTATTTGTCCGGGTACGAAAAACCGGTTTCTTAAAAACAGGTTCCAACAGTTTATTTATGTAATTCATTTTTGAAACGCATTGTTCAAAAAGTTCCAGATCCCGGGGTACAAAAAGCTCGTAACCACCCCAGGATTTGTAATCTATTGCTTTATCGCCCAGATTATTTCTCAGCAACTTCAAGCCATCCACGCGTTTTTGAACCAGATCTAGAATATCGGTTTCGGAATGTGAATTTAGATCGTCTAAAATTTCGGAAAGGCTTCCAAAACAGGCAAAACCTGCGTTTTTAGTGCTGGCGCCGTTGGGGAGAAATCCGCGTTCCAAAATCAGGATATTGGCTTTTGGAAACCGGTCTTTTAGATGTAAGGCTGTATTGAGTCCAACAATCCCGCTTCCTACCATGGTATAATCTATATTTGAAAGCCAGGTTTGATATTCCCAGTAGGAAAGGTTCATTTTTTATTTTTAGAAGCTGAAAATTACGGAAAGTTTAGGGAATTTCGATATTGGACCTCATAGGTCTTTGAGACCTGTGAGGTCTTGAGAAATATTTTGCGTTAGGGACAGAAGCGGTTAGCTTTTTGGGAATTTTCTCCCAAAAACTAAAAGCGGATGGCCCGACCCCGCGATTTTTCTTCGCGGGGGAACGCCCAAAAAAAACCCCGAAAAATTCGGAGTTTAGTTTTAGTCTTTTACGATAGGATCCATTTTCCAGGATTCCATAAATTTTGTGGTGTAATTTCCATCTATATAATCTGGATGATCCATCAATTGCCTGTGGAACGGGATGGTGGTCTTAACACCTTCTATCACGAACTCGTCCAGGGCGCGTCGCATTTTGCTTATGGCTTCATCCCTTGTTTGGGCGGTAGTGATCAACTTGGCGATCATGGAATCGTAATTGGGAGGGATGGAATAGCCGCTGTAAACGTGAGTGTCTATGCGAACTCCGTGCCCGCCGGGAGCGTGTAGATTGGTGATCTTCCCCGGACTTGGCCTAAAATCGTTATAGGGATCTTCGGCATTAATCCTGCATTCTATGGCATGCAATTTTGGAAAATAATTTTTTCCTGAAATTGCCACTCCGGAAGCGACCAGAATTTGTTCCCTGATAAGATCATAATCTATTACCTGCTCTGTAATTGGGTGTTCTACCTGGATGCGTGTATTCATTTCCATAAAGTAGAAATTCCTGTGTTTATCTACCAAAAATTCCACTGTTCCGGCGCCTTCATAATTTATATATTCTGCAGCTTTTACAGCTGCGTCTCCCATTTGGTTTCTGAGTTTATCTGTCATAAACGGGGATGGGGTCTCTTCAGTAAGTTTTTGATGGCGACGCTGAATGGAGCAATCCCTTTCGGAAAGATGACAGGCTTTACCTGTGCTGTCTCCTATGATTTGAATTTCGATATGCCTTGGTTCCAGGATCAGTTTTTCAAGGTACATGCCGTCGTTTCCGAAAGCGGCAGCGGCTTCCTGACGTGCAGAATTCCAAGCATCTTGAAGTTTAGCTTCTGTGAGAACGGCACGCATTCCTTTTCCTCCACCTCCAGCGGTAGCTTTAAGCATCACGGGGAAACCCATTTCTTTGGCTACTTCAAGGCACTCTTCATAATCTTTCAAAATCCCGTCGGACCCAGGAATACAGGGAACTCCTGCTTCCATCATGGTTGCGCGGGCAGAGGCTTTATCGCCCATCCTGTCGATCATGGTTGGACTTGCCCCAATAAATTTAACGTTGTGCTCCTCACAAATCTTTGAGAATTTGGAATTTTCGGCTAAGAAACCGTAACCGGGATGAATTGCATCTGCATTGGTAATTTCCGCAGCTGCAATGATATTTGAGATTTTCAAATACGACAAATTACTTGGCGGGGGACCTATACAAACGGCTTCATCGGCAAATCTTACATGAAGGCTTTCAGCATCGGCAGTAGAATAAACCGCGACGGTTTTAATTCCCATTTCCCTGCAAGTCCGTATAATGCGCAAGGCGATCTCTCCCCGGTTGGCAATTAATATTTTTTTAAACATACCTATAAATTTTTTACTGACGCAGAAAAATTAAATTCTGAAAAGAAAGGGTATAATTAAGATGGATCCACCAAAAACAATGGTTGATCAAATTCAACCGGAGAAGAATCTTCAACCAGCACTTTTACTATTTTACCCGAAACTTCACTTTCAATTTCGTTAAACAATTTCATGGCTTCAATAACACAAAGTACATCACCTACTTTAATAGTATCGCCTACCTCAAAAAATACTGGTTTGTCTGGAGAAGGTTTTCGATAAAAGGTACCTATAATAGGGGATTTAACGGTTATTAATTTTGAATCATCATCGGCTGGTTTCTCACCTGTTGAAACCGGGGTTTCCGGGGCAGGAGCTTGTTGCTGCTGCTGTAGGGGCATTTGCTGTTGCATTTGACCTCCCATAGGATATTGTTGAATATAGGTAGTTTCCTTGCCTTCAACTCCTGTCCTAATGGTAATCTTGATATCGTCCATCTCAAGTTTCACTTCACTTGCACCAGATTTGGCTACAAACTTGATTAAATTCTGAATTTCTTTTAAATCCATAATATTAGGGTATTGGTTTTTTAAGAATTATAGGCCCATTTAAAATAAATGGATCCCCAGGTAAATCCGCCTCCAAATGTGGCAAAGATAATAGTGTCTCCTTTTTTGAGTAATTTTTCGTAATCGCTTAACAATAATGGAAGGGTTGCTGAGGTAGTATTCCCATAACGCTCAATGTTCATCAGCACTTTTTCATCCTCAAGGTCAATCCTGCTTGCCGTTGCGCCAACTATTCTCTTATTGGCCTGATGCGCGATCAGCCAATCTACATCATTATTGACGAGGTTGTTTTTTTTCATGATTTCCTCACTCACATCGGCCATTTTTGATACAGCGAACTTATAGATGGTTTTTCCATCCTGCTGCACATAATGAAGCCTTTTCGCCACGGTTATCTCTGAGGGAGGCATCAATGAACCACCAGCTTCAATTTTCAAGGATTCCCTGCCAATTCCATCGCTTCTTAAAATTTCATCCTGTAAGCCCAAACCTTCAAAATTAGGCTCAAACAATGCGGCACCGGCTCCATCTCCAAAAATAATACAGGTGGATCTATCTGTATAATCTATAATTGAAGACATTTTATCTGCACCAATCACCAATACTTTTTTATATCTCCCGCTTTCAATATAAGCGGCAGCAGTTGACATTCCGTATAGAAATCCGGAACAGGCAGCTTGAATATCGTAAGCGAAAGCATTGATTGCACCTATTTGGGTTGCAACATAAACAGCAGTAGCCGCAACGGGTAAATCCGGGGTGATGGAAGCAAGCAAAACAAGATCAATCTCTTCGGGGTTTATTTTGGATTTTTTTATAAGATTCTCGGCGGCTTTGATAGCCATGAAAGAAGTTCCTTTGGCGGGATCTTTAAGGATGCGACGCTCTTTGATGCCTGTCCTGGAAAAGATCCATTCATCGTTGGTATCGACCATTTTTTCCAACATCTTATTGGTCAACACATCTTCAGGGACATAGCCTCCTACAGCCGTTATTGCTGCCGTGATTTTAATCATAAAAATCAAATTTATTAAATAAGCAGCCCACAAATCCATAACTTAGGAAAGACATCTGCTACAAATTTCTTGAAATGGCGTACAAATTACGGCCTTTTTAGGACTTATTCAACTTATACCAAAAAACTCTCAACAGGTGAGAGTTTTTTGGTATATCAAAGTTGTTTTTTTATGCTTCTACTTCTTGAGTATTGTCTATTAACACTTGTCCGCGGTAATATAATTTATCTTCAAACCAATGTGCCCTGTGGTACAAATGTGCTTCTCCGGTAGTAGGATCTTTTGCAATTTGTGGAACTGAAGCTTTATAATGGGTTCTTCTTTTATCTCTTCTGGTTTTGGAGGTTTTTCTCTTAGGATGTGCCATTGTTATGTATTATTTATCGTTTAATAATTTTTTTAATTTATTCCACCGGGGGTCAGTTTCTTCCCCGTTATCATTCTCTTCAATATCTCGATCCTCTTTCGGACTTAATTCTTCTAACTTTTCAAGTACTTCACTCTTGAGCGTACCATCTAATACTCCGGGATGAACCCTTTTTGATGGAACCGACAATACGATTAATTCATAGATGTATTGCGCGACATTTAACTGATATTCAGAGTGAGGCAAAATAAGCAACTCCTCATTGTCGTCATTAAAACTGTCTCCAAACTTGACCACCAGCGACAATTCAGCATCGATAGGCTGATCATAAGGCTCGTTGGTAAGATCACAATTCACGTTTACCACTCCTGCAACCTTGAAAGTAAGCTCCATTATGGTACTCTTTTTCTCAAACAGCAAATCAATTTTTACATTGGCGCTGTTAAAGTCATCGTATTCAAAATGCTCAAAGAACTCTCTATCTATAAGGTACTCAAACTTGTGCATTCCTTGTTTTAAACCCACAAACGGGATTAAAAACGCCGCTAATTTCTTCATATCATCATCTATTTCGAGCGTCCGGCCCTCCGGAAAAGGCAGGCGCAAAGATATTAAATATATTGAATAAAGGTTCTTTATAAACAAATTTTTGTTTATATCTTTTTAGTATGTTTTTTAAGGGGATTTTCGGTGAGTTTTTTATATTCCTTTCTTGTGTTATAGATTTCAATGGCTTTAAAAACGGCTTCTTTAAACGAATTGATATTTGCGCAATCTTTACCGGCAATGTCAAAAGCAGTTCCGTGATCGGGTGAAGTTCTCACCTTGCTTAAACCGGCGGTGAAATTTACACCCTCTCCAAAGGATAAAGTTTTAAATGGAATAAGCCCTTGATCGTGATAAGAAGCCACAACGGCATCAAAACTTTCATGGTTTTTTGAACCAAAAAAACTATCGGCGGCATAGGGTCCATATACCAAGGTTCCTTTTTCCCGTAATTTTTGAAGGGTGGGCTTTAAGACATCTTCATCTTCCTTCCCAATTAATCCATTATCCCCACTGTGCGGATTGATCCCCAAAACAGCGATCTTAGGCTTGCGAATCCTGAAATCCTGCTGAAGGGTCTTTTTTATTATCGCGATTTTCTTCTCGATTAATTCGGGAGTAATTTTCCCGGCAATATCTTTAAGAGGAACGTGATCTGTAAGCAATCCTACTTTAAGATTATCGGAGATCATAAACATGAGGCTTTCCCCGTTTAATTCCTTCGCCAGATAATCTGTATGGCCGGGGAATTGAAATCTTTCAGACTGGATCGTGTTTTTGTTAATGGGAGCGGTTACCAATACATCTATCTCATCATTCTTCAGGGCCACAGTGGCAGCTTCCAGGGATTTAAACGCATAGTTCCCTATTTCGGGATCTTCGGCACCAAAATTTATAGGCACATTTTCCTTCCAGACATTCACTATGTTTATCTTTCCGTCAATAGCTTCGGAAGCTTTTTCAATTCCCTGAAAATTCAGGGAAAGGTTAAAATGTTTTTTTAAAAAGCTCAAAGTTTTTACCGAAGCAAAAATAACCGGAGTACAAAAATCCAGTATTCGTGAATCATCAAAGGTTTTCAGCACTATTTCTCCTCCAATCCCATTTAAATCCCCTATACTTATTCCTAATTTCAATTTATCAGCAGACTTCATACTATCCCCGTTTTTTAGTTCTATTTTTACATCACAAATGTAAGAATAATCCATAAATATGTTTACAGGAATTATTGAAGAAGTAGGAGAAGTTATTGAAAGTGCCCGTGAAAAAGGCAATCTCAATATAAAAATTGCCGCTAAAATGGTACCCGAATTAAAAGTCGATCAAAGTGTGGCTCACAATGGAGTTTGCCTGACGGTAGTTGATTTAAAAGACGGGGTTTACACTGTTACCGCAATTAAGGAGACTCAGGAAAAAACCAATCTTGGGAATTTGAAGCAGGGTGACTGGGTGAACCTGGAGCGCGCCATGATCCTTGGCGACCGCCTAGACGGGCATATTGTTCAAGGACATGTAGACCAGACAGGGATTTGCAATAACATCATAGAGGAAGATGGAAGCTGGGTTTTTAGCTTTGAATACGATCCCGGGATGCACAATATAACAATAGAGAAAGGTTCTATTACTATTGACGGGGTGAGCCTGACGGTGATAAATTCAAAACTAAACGAATTTAGTGTAGCTATTATTCCATACACTTATAACAACACCAATTTTAAGCAGCTAAAAAAAGGCGGTAAGGTAAACCTGGAATTTGATATGATAGGGAAATACGTAAAACGATTGACCGAGCTTTCCTAAGAAATTTTTCTGATCCTTAAAAAGTAAATTCCCAGTACAAAACCCGCGGTTACCAGTATGTAAATATTATGGTCTATAGGAAGTTCTAAACCTGGAGGTGGGGGGTTAATATCACCTTCAGTCGTCATCTGCGGTTCCGGAAGCTTATGGGAATGGGCATTTCCCCACGAAATTATAGATAAAAGCATCATTAATACCGATGAAAGAATTTTATACCTCATATACCGTCTCAAATTCGTGCGTAATGTACTACAAGAATTTTAGAAAACATAG
>JBBRGD010000090.1:0-7186 GCA_038241065.1 Flavobacteriales bacterium | reverse complement strand
AAGCACCTTCATTTGTTCCCGGTCAAGATCATCCGTATTGGCCTCGTCATTCTCATTTCCGTATATTTTGTCTATCAGGTCTTCGTGTTCTTCCTGCACTTTTTGATGGTTTCCACTCTCCATCAATTCCATAGTTAACTTTTTGAGATCGTTCAGGTCTCTTTTCATATCGAACAGCACCTTGTAAAGTATTTCGCGCTCGTCGCTAAAATCTCCCTGTTTTTTCTTTTCTGAAATGACTGCGGGGAGATTACTCCCTATATCCGGAAGATATGTTTTTAGGATCCTGCCGCTTATGCTTCGTTCCTGTTCCAGCACCGAAATTTGTTCGGCTATATTTCGCAACTGCCTGATATTTCCGCCATATCTGTATTTCTGAAGCAGTTCCACAGCATCTTCATCCAGCCTGATGGTGGGCATTTTATATTTGAGGGCAAAATCTGCTGCAAATTTTCTGAATAATAAATGTATATCGTCTTTGCGCTCCCTTAGTGGTGGTAAATTAATCTCAATGGTGCTTAAACGATAGTACAGATCTTCCCGAAATTTTTCCTTTTTTATCGCATCGAACATATTTAAATTGGTTGCCGCTACAATACGCACATTGGTATTTTGAACCTTTGAGGACCCAACCTTAATAAATTCGCCATTTTCTAAAACTCTTAACAATCTAACCTGGGTGGTAAGCGGCAATTCCCCCACTTCATCCAGGAAAATGGTTCCTCCATCAGCTACTTCAAAATAACCGTTTCTTGTTTGTGATGCACCTGTAAATGAACCTTTTTCATGTCCAAATAATTCACTGTCTATAGTTCCTTCAGGAATAGCGCCACAGTTTACAGCAATATATTTCCCGTGTTTTCGGTGTGAAAGCGCATGTATAATTTTAGGGATGCTTTCTTTTCCTACCCCGCTTTCTCCGGTCACCAAAACAGAAATATCGGTGGGTGCCACCTGAATGGCTTTTTCGACTGCACGATTTAGTTTTGGATCATTCCCAATAATTTCAAATCGTTGTTTAATAGCCTGAATTGATTCCATAAGTGATTATATAATATTTAATATTTATTATTTAACAATGAATATTAAATAATAAATCCTGAGTCTTGTTTCTCGTTTTTTTTGCCCCGGTCACCGGTCTCCCGGTTATGTTCTAACTTCGTACTTTAACCTAATTATTCCCGCTATATCCTACAGCTTTCCCAATAAGGGTTCCGCTGGTACAATCGGTAATTTTTATATTGACAAAATCCCCAATCTTGTAATTTTCTTTCGGAAAAACGGCAACAGAATTATACGTAGTTCTGCCGCTCCATTGCTGATCAGATTTTTTTGATTTTCTTTCTATTAATACCTCCACAGTTTTTCCGATGTATCGTTGGGTTTTGTAAAGGGCATGTTCCCTTTGCAATTTGACAATTTCGGTTAGTCTTCGTTGTTTGACCTCTTCGGGAACATCATCTTCATATTTCTTGGCGCCCAGAGTTCCCGGTCTTTCCGAATAAGAGAACATATATCCAAAATCATATTTTACATACTCCATCAGGGATAAGGTATCCTTGTGATCTTCTTCGGTCTCCCCGCAAAATCCTGTGATCATATCCTGAGAAATTGCACAATCCGGGATGATCTTTTTAATATTATCTATCAATTCAAAATATTCCTCACGGGTGTGCAGGCGATTCATTCTCTTTAAAACCGAATCACTTCCGCTTTGTACCGGCAGATGGATGTGTTTGCAAATATTTGGATAAGCAGCCATCATTTCAATTACATCCAAAGTCATATCCTGAGGATTGGAAGTAGAAAAACGAACCCTCATTTTAGGATGAGCTTCAGAAACCAATTTTAATAAAGCAGCAAAATTAGTGGCAGTTGCCTTTTCTATTTTTGAAGCATTTTTGAAATCTTTTTTAAGTCCGCCGCCAAACCATAAATAACTGTCCACGTTTTGTCCAAGCAATGTTATTTCCTTAAATCCTTTTTCTTCCAGATCCTTCACTTCTTCCAGGATACTTTGAAAATCCCGGCTGCGTTCTCGACCGCGGGTAAAAGGCACCACGCAAAATGTGCACATATTATCGCAACCCCGGGTTATGGAAACAAAGGCGGAAACCCCGTTGCTTTGCAATCGTACCGGAGAGATATCACCATAGGTTTCATCTTTGGAAAGGATCACATTAACAGCATTCCTGCCTTCTTCCACTTCTTTTATTAAATTGGGCAAATCTTTATAAGCATCGGGACCCACAACCAGGTCCACTATTTTTTCCTCCTCCAGGAATTTACTCTTCAGGCGCTCGGCCATGCAACCTAAAACCCCCACCTTCATTTTTGGGTTGATCCTTTTTACCGCGTTGTATTTTTCCAATCTCTTGCGGATGGTTTGTTCTGCCTTATCGCGTATGGAACAGGTATTTACCAAAACCAGATCAGCATCTTCCAAATTTTGGGTGGTGTTATATCCTTCCTTTAGTAGGATGGAAGCCACAATTTCACTGTCGCTAAAGTTCATCTGGCAACCGTAACTTTCAATAAACAGTTTTCTGCTATTTTCAGCTTTAGCCGCCAGTATAAGTGCATTTCCCTGTGATTTTTCGTCTATGATCTTCTCCATAATTCCTTCTGAACCTTTTAGGTAAATTAGCTTGCAAAGATAGGCTTAAGTTAAATTATGACAAAATGACAGCGTAAAAAATTCAAGCTTTTTTTTGTTGAATTAAGTGGAATTTTACGTTATTTCACGGCATATTTAAAAATTGCTCTACTTTTGCAGCAAGAAAAATCAGATTTATGGCAAAGAATTTAGTGATCGTGGAGTCTCCGGCAAAGGCGAAAACCATCGAAAAATTTTTAGGAAAAGACTATACGGTAACCTCCAGTTTTGGGCATATTGCAGACTTGCCCACCAAGGAATTGGGAGTTGATACCGAAGGGGATTTTACTCCTAAATATATTGTCTCGAAAGATAAACAGGACGTGGTGAAAAAGCTGAGGCGCTTAGCCAAGGATGCCGAAATGGTATGGCTGGCAAGTGATGAGGACCGGGAGGGAGAGGCCATTGCCTGGCATCTTTCAGAAGAACTTCACCTGACTAAAGACAAGACCAAACGGATCGTTTTTCACGAGATCACAAAATCTGCAATCCTAAATGCTATAGACAATCCGCGGGATATAAATTATAATTTAGTGAACGCCCAACAGGCCCGAAGGGTTTTGGACAGGCTGGTGGGATACGAGCTTTCGCCTATTTTATGGCGAAAAGTTAAAGGAGGCCTCTCTGCCGGCAGGGTACAATCGGTTTCGGTGAGGTTGATCGTGGAACGCGAGCGGGAAATAAACGATTTTAAATCTGAAGCTTCCTATAGAATAGATGCCGAATTCACCAATGAGGACGGAAAATCCTTCAAAGCGAAGTTGCCTAAGAATTTCGACACAAAAGAAGAGGCAGAAAAATTCCTTCAGAAAAATATTCAGGCAAAATTTAAAGTTGCAGATTTGTCTACCAAACCTGCGAAAAAATCGCCTGCACCACCATTTACAACATCTACTTTACAGCAGGAGGCAGCCAGGAAATTGTATTTTTCGGTGAGTAAGACAATGACAATGGCGCAACGCCTTTATGAGGCGGGGCATATAACTTATATGAGGACAGATAGCGTTAGCCTATCGGAAGATGCCAGAAAGGGAGCAAAAGAAGAGATCTTAAAAGCCTATGGCAATAAATACTCAAAATCAAGGCAGTTTACCGGAAAGTCAAAAGGAGCGCAGGAAGCTCACGAAGCTATTAGACCAACGCGTTTTGAAAATCATACCGTAAAGGCTGATCGCGATGAGCAGCGTTTATATGATTTGATATGGAAGCGTTCCATCGCATCTCAAATGAGTGAAGCAAACCTGGAGCGTACCAATGTTAAGATTTCAGCAGATAAGCATAAGGAAAATTTTACAGCCTCTGGTGAGGTACTTATATTTGACGGATTCTTAAAGGTTTATTTAGAAGGAAGTGACGAGGAAGATGAAGAACAGGAAGGTATGTTACCTGCATTAAAGGTAAATGAACCTCTTATTAACAATTACATAACCGCAACCGAAAGATTTACACGGCCACCTTACAGATATACCGAAGCTTCTTTGGTGAAAAAGCTGGAAGAACTTGGAATAGGCCGTCCATCTACTTATGCTCCTACTATTTCCACTATTCAAAACAGGAATTATGTAGAAAAAGGTTCAGTAGATGGAACTGAGCGCCATTATTCCCAACTTGATTTAAAGAATGATAAACTCAAAGAAAAAAAACTCACCGAAATGGTGGGGAGTGATAAAGGAAAATTAGTACCCACTGCAGTAGGAACCGTAGTAAATGATTTTCTTGTCAATCATTTCTCCAATATTCTCGATTATAATTTTACGGCCAAGGTGGAACAAAGTTTTGATGATATCGCAGAAGGAAATGAAGAATGGACCAAAATGATGCGAGATTTTTATTCCGAATTTCACCCTCAGGTTTTGTACGTTGCCGAAAATGCCGAAAGGGAAGTGGGAGAACGCATTTTGGGGAAAGATCCGGAAACCGGGAAACCCGTAAGCGTGCGTTTGGGAAAATTTGGACCAATGGTGCAGATAGGTTCTGTGGAAGATGATGAAAAGCCTCGTTTTGCAGGTTTGAGCCCTGATCAATCCCTGGAAACCATCACTTATGAAGAAGCGATGAATTTATTTCAGCTTCCTAAGGAAATTGGAGAATATGTAGGGGAAAAAGTGGAGGTTAACAATGGGCGGTTTGGCCCGTATGTACGTTACGGCAGTAAATATGTCTCTTTGGATAAAGGTGAAGATCCGCTTAGCGTAGATTTTGAACGTGCCCTGGAACTTATTGCAGCAAAGGAGAAAGCCGATGCCCCCATTTATGAATATAAAGGGATGCCGGTTCAAAAAGGCGTGGGCAGGTTTGGTCCATTTTTAAAGTGGAATAATCTGTTTGTCAACGTAAACAAAAAATACGATTTCGACAATCTAAGCGATGGAGACATTGAGGAATTAATTGACGATAAGCTAAAAAAGGAGAAAGATAAAGTAATTCACAATTGGGAAGATGAAGGCATCCGTGTTGAAAAAGCACGCTGGGGCCGTTTCAATATTCTCAAGGGGAAAACAAAAATTGAGTTGCCAAAAACCGTTGATGCAGAGAAGTTGAGTTTAGAAGAAGTAAAAGATATTATAGAAAAAAAGAAACCGGCTAAAAAGAAGCCGGCGGCTAAAAAAATGCCAGCTAAAAAGAAGCCGACGACAAAGAAGACTCCAGTTAAAAAAACTACTCCTAAAAAGAAGTAATTGATGGATTTTCAATTTTTAAGCCCCGTTGATGAGGTTTTAATCGAAGAAATTTCGTTTCAGAGTAAACATACTTTGGGAAGTCAGATTAAAATTCACACAATAAATTCCGGAATTCCTGACCTCAAAAATATTGAGATAGCGATTGTTGGGGTAACCGAAAATCGCCTGGATCATGATCAAGTTGACGATTTTTTAAATTTCAATAATATCAGGAGAGCTTTTTACAGTCTCTTTCCCGGAAATTGGAATTTAAAACTTGCCGATTTGGGAGATATCCAAAAAGGAGAAACTGTAGAAGACACCTATTTTGCATTGCAAACATTGGTTTCTGCCTTGATAAAAAAAAGGATTATCCCTGTTATTCTCGGCGGAAGCCAGGATTTGATCTATGCGCAATATCGTGCCTACGACCGGTTGGAACAAATGGTGAATCTGGTTAATGTAGACAGCCGATTCGATTTGGGAGATGCGGAAGAACTGATCAGCAACAGGTCTTATGTGGGTAAAATAGTTGTGAACAAACCTTATAATTTATTCAATTATTCCAGTGTGGGGTACCAGACATATTTTAATTCACAGGAAGAAATAAAATTGATGGAACGCCTTTTTTTTGATGCATACAGGTTAGGTGAAGTCCATAGTAATATCAGTTTGGTAGAGCCAGTAATGCGAAATGCCAATTTAGTGGGACTGGATTTGGGAAGCATAACTGCTGCCGCATTAGGCGGAACTAACCACAACTCGCCCAATGGTTTTGACGGAAAGGAAATTTGCGCCCTGGCTCGTTATGCGGGGATAAGCGATAAAGTTTCCTCTTTTGGAATCTATGAATATACTTCAGACTATCCCATAGCCGGAAATATGCTGATAGCTCAAATGCTATGGTATTTTATTGAGGGAGTGAATTACCGGACAAATGAAAATACCGTTTCAGCTAAAAGAGAATTTATAAAATATCAGGTCCCCATAGACGATGATATACTGGTGTTTTTTAAAAGCCCAATTAGCGGAAGATGGTGGATTGAAATCCCATTTATTTCAAATTCCAATACTAAATTAAAAAAGCATACGTTATTACCTTGCAGCTATGAAGATTATCTGGAGGCTTGCAACCAGGTAATCCCAGAGCGGTGGTATAAAACTAGGCGAAAGAACGAAATTTAAGAATATACAGACATACAAAATTATAAGTGTTTTTTATTAAACTTTTGTTTATTAAGAAATATTTAGATACGTTTACTTATTGAATCAAAAATGTCATAACCAGAGAAAAATTATGAAGAAATTTATTTCGCTTATTGCTATCCTTGCAATTATTGCCGGTTGTAGTCGCGGCGATCGCGGGCAACTGGTAGGCGCAAAAGGGAAAAAGTGGAATCCGGAGAAGCCTTATGGTATGACATTGGTTCCGGGTGGCGCTTTTATTATGGGGAAATCCGATGATGATATTGCCGACATGAAAAATGCTCCTCCAAAAACAGTAACAGTTCGAACCTTTTATATGGACGAAACTGAAATCACAAATTCAGAATATCGTCAGTTTACAAACTGGGTGAGGGATTCTATCGTTAGAATGAGGCTTGCTATTGAAGCCGATTTTGAAGGTGCAGAAGCCGGTGGAGAAGGGATTGGCGAATTTGCCTTTTTAGATTCCGATCCTGAGAATATGACGGTATATGAAAAATATATGTATGATAATTACACTTCATTTTCTGAGGATTATGAAGGAAGAAAGTTAAATAAGGACATCGATATTATCTGGGATACACAGGAATATCCAGATGAAGCTTATGCCAGGGTAATGGATTCAATGTATATTCCGTTAGAAGAATCCTATAACGGGCAGCGC
>JBBRGD010000089.1:0-7199 GCA_038241065.1 Flavobacteriales bacterium | reverse complement strand
CATATTCATCATCATCGTTAAAAAGAACTTCCACATCGCCCGTTGCAAGGCTGTTGTGAATTGATATCAATTTTTTCAATTCGTCTTGAAAAGTGTTATTTTCATAATCTGAATAAAATAGGGTAGGGTAGCCGTCATGGGTTAAAATGTAAGCGTAGGCCTTCATTTTATTAGCTGTAGAAATATTGTTATCTGTATTGGTATCTTTTTCGGTATCGTGGTTGGCCACAAAAGTCACGGCTTGTTCCGGATGAGTTTTTCGCAACATATCCTTACCTAAATAAGTAAGATCATTGTTTCGGTCAAGAGCTTCGTCCATTTTATAAAAACAGGCAAAATCAAAAGCTGAAATCCCAGTTTCTTCTACCCAGGTTTCTAATTCGGCAGCGTTACCGGTCCAGTTTTCACCAACCGCAAATCCGCCCACTTCATCCATCCATTCTTTGATTACCCAGGGTTCAAATCCCTGAACGTAATCAAAACGCCAACCGTCGAAACCCATTACATTTTTATAGTATTTTGCCACAGAATTATCATTTTTCCATAACCAGTTTTTTACATATTCCTGGTTGTGATCCAGGTTTTGTTCCTCATAGAACAAACTTCCCTCATCATACTGGCTGGTACTGTTGGGATAGAAATTTTCATAATTCCTGTTGAACATTCCGGAAGCATTCCCATTCTCTTCATTAAAAAGGGTATAGGTTTGCTTATTCCTGTACGGATTAAATTCCTGGCCTCCACCGGAGTTATGATTGATCACAATATCTGCAATAACCTCAAGATCATTCGCATGAGCATTTGCGATAAGGCTTTCCAATTCTGCCCTGCTTCCAAACCTGGTCTCTAAAGTTCCATGCTGATTGAATTCCCCAAAATCAAAATAATCTGAAGGATCATATCCCATAGAATATCCACCAGATTGGCCTTTTGTAGCTACGGGAAGCCATAAACGATCGATTCCCGCATCGGCCCAACCTTCAACTTTTTGATTGAGGAGATCCCACCATTCTCCACGAGGTTCTACATCCCAGTAAAAGGTTTGCATCATCACTCCGCTGCCATTTTGGTAGTTTGCTAGATCTAATGCCTGGGGAACTTCGGGTACAGGGTTCTGGACTTCGGGTTCAACTATTGGGTCATCATCCTTAGAACAGGCGTTTAAAACCAGCAACATACTGATTAGAAATCCGAAATAAATTATTTTTTTCTTCATAATTTTGATTTTTAAATGAAAAATAGGCTATGAGATACTCATAGCCTATTCACTATAAAATTAAAATAATATTTTGATATTATTTTAAAGTGATTGTTTTAGCTACAGTATCTACAGTTAATAAATAATTTCCTGCATCACCTAAAAATTCAAAATTATTATCACCATCCCCAGCATCTCTGAAAAGAGCATCTATAGTATAACCTTCCTCAATAAAGCCAGGATAATTTGTAGCGGAATCCCAATTGCTTTCTTCTGTAAAGAATCTGAAGGCTTCTACACCTTCACTTGATAGGTCATCACTAATTAAATTCACATGAGTAGAGTAAACACCCTCTCCATTACAAATAACCTGAACAGGAGTTGTCCATGCCCAGCCAGCGTCTGGTAAAGCAGAACCAACAATCCATAATTGGTCAAATTCACAAACTCCAGTTACTTGTTGCTCACCTACTGTGATTGTTTTATTGTTAGTGTCAATTGTTAAAGAGTAATTACCTGCATCACCTAAAAACTCAAAATTATTATCACCATCCTCAGCATCTCTAAAAAGTTCGTCAATAGTATAACCTTTGTCAACAAAGGATGGGTAATTTTGACCAGAATCCCAATTGCTTTCTTCTGAAAAGAATCTGAAAGCTTCTACACCCTCACTTGATGAATCATCAGGAACTAAATACACATTTCCAGAATACACACCATCTCCAGAGCAAGCAAATTTATTAGGATTTGCCCAACCCCAAGCGGCGTCTGGCATGGCTGATCCAACTGCCCAAAGTTGATCAAATTCACAAACAGGTACTCCAGTAAGAGATTTTTCTGCTAAAGTAATGTTAAGTGCAATGATGTCAGAGATTTCGCTAAGACCGTTACCACCATCGGTTCCGGCAAAAGCTTTCACCCTGAAATAGATCAGTCCCGTATTAGGAGCATCGGTGGTGGGGTCATTATCAAGTTCTGCCTCAGTTGCAAGAGTTTTTAACTGACTCACCTTTACACCGATATTGTTCTCACCGGTATTGGCGAAGAAATCAAGATTGCTAAAATCTTCAGAAATAGAAGCTTGTAACTGATAGGTGATATTTGTAGGAACATCAAAATCTACGGTGTTCCACACAAATCTCTCGGCGATATTTCCCGAAGTTTCAGTGGATAAAATATAGCTTTCGTTAAAGCTGTTTGTAAAGTTGATCCCTTCGGGGTCCGGTTGTGCGGTAAAGACAACATCGTCATCGCTGCTACATGAATTTAAGCCAACAAAGGCTACAAATGTCATTAATAAGATTGAAAGTTTTTTCATTTTAATTTTTTTAATGTTAGTATCCTTGATTTTGAGTTAAATTGGTGTTTACCCCTAAGTCTGATGCAGGGATAGGGAAAACATTTCTAAAAGCCTGGGTAGTGGATCCCTGTGGGACACCGCCTTTAAAAGCCCAGATTCCGTTTTCAGTAAATTGATTGAATCTTATAAGATCGGTTCTTCTGTGAGCTTCCCAATACAATTCCCTTGCTCTTTCATTTAGGATGAAATCCATGGTAAGATCTGCTTCGGTTATATTGTTACCTGAATTTCCGTAAGCGCGTTCCCTTAATTCATTTATATAAATTACGGCTTGTGCTTTTGTACCGCCCCCGCCTTGTAAAACGGCTTCAGCATACATTAAATAGGTATCTCCAAGCCTAAACATAGGGAAATCTGTGTCTACAATTTCTCCGGAAGCATCACTTCCTTGGTCACCGTTTACATCGACATTTTTGTATTTGGCAACAGCATATCCATCAGCAAATTTAGAAATACTGTTAATCTCTTTATTCTGACCTTCGGTATAGAAAATTGCACGACTATCGGCAGATTCAGCTCCACCGGGAAATTTATCTACCAGTTGAGGAGTGGTTCTTAATCCTGCCCAGCCACTGCTCACACCAAAATCTGCCGGAACCATTGATCCACCTACTGCAGCGTGAATTATAAAAGTCGTTCCGCCGTAAGATTGGGTGTTCAACCCATCAAAGGTAATAGGAAAAATAACTTCATCTTGGGCGCCATTGGTGTCATTATCGGCCAAAAATAAATTTTGATAAGGCACATCCGGAATACTATATCCCGCACCTGCTATTTTGGTGGTATAGGTGATTACATCAGCATAGCGATCTGTACCTGTGTATACTTTAGAATTCAAATACATTTTAGAAAGAAGCATCCAGACAGCAGCTCGATCTGCACGTCCGTATTCATTTTCTCTTGGCGCTATAATCTCATTTTCAATAGTCAATAACTCTGTTTCAATATAGGTAAACAAATCTGCCCTTTGAATTTGTTCTGGAAGGAAAGCTCCAATCGGGCTTTCTTCAGTAACAAATGGAGGGTTTCCAAAGAGATCCATCGCGTGATAATAACTCAATGCTCTCAAGAAACGGGCTTCAGCGCGGAATTGCTGAATTTCCGCTCTTAATTCCCCATCTACTCCTCGACTATCCAAAGCGGCATCATCGGTTTGTCTCAGGAATTCATTGGTTAGGGCTACCTGATACATGATCCTGCTGTACATGGTTCTGATGAACTCGTTTCCTGAAGTCCAGTTTTGGGCGTGCAGGTCGACAATTGTTCCATCATTCCAACCAATTACAGCCTCATCGGTAGTAAGTTCCTGCATCATAAAATACAAGCGCATATAATTTGAGAAACCTTCATCTAAACCGGCAAGATCGGGTAGTCCGGAAGGTCCTTGTTGCCCGCTTAAGGATAAACCGGCATATAGTTTAGCCATAAAAAGTTGGTAAGCTTCTGGATTCTCAAAAACAGAAGCGGATGTTTCCCGGGTATCTTCGGGTTTTAGATCCAAATCGTCCTGACAGGATGCCAATAAAAGCATGCTAGTAAAAACGATTATTAGAGGTCTGAGTTTTTTATACATAATACTATTTTTTATTAGTTTCATTTATCTAAAATGAGAAGTTAAGTCCTAATACCAGATTCCTGGTTCTTGGATAGAAATTGTTATCGATTCCATTACTTATTTCAGGATCCAGGCCTTCATAATCGGTAATGGTGAACAAATTGCTTCCTGTTAAACTCGCACGCAAATCAACTTTATCTCCCGGGATCAAATATCCTATGGATACGTTGTCTAAACGAACAAAATCAGCACTTTGCACATAATAATCTGAAAACAACTGATTGTTTTGAAAATTGGTTTCCAGTACATTAGCATTCAAATTTGAATAGTAATCTTGAGGAGTAACAGTTCCTGCTCCTACAAACCCGGTTCCAGATTGCGTATTGTTGTTCACATATTGTCCAAAGTTTCCTCTGAAGGTAAAGCTGAAATCAAAATTCTTATAATTCAAAGTATTGGTGAATCCCATATAATAATCGGGAGTTCCTTTTTTATAAGGTTGTTTGTCTGCTTCGGTAATCTCGTTATCTCCGTTTACATCTACATAAGCACCTTCTATAGGTTGACCTTGTTGATTATACACCTGGCGGAATACAAAAAAGGTAGAAGGGTCGAATCCTTCTTTCCAAATTTGAATATTGTTTCCAACACCTCCTGAAATTCCTCCCCGAGGGATAAAGAAGTTAGGGTCGTTACCTAAAGACAAGGCTGTAATTTCGAGGTCCTGGAAGGTGATGTTATAATTTACATTCCAGTTGAAATCTTCACTTTGAATAAGGATTCCGTCTAATCCTACTTCAATCCCGCGACTCACTGTTTGACCAACATTGGTAGCTAAACGATCTGAAAGGTTTGCTCCTGCAGGTACCGGTACTATTGCCAATAAATCTTTGGTTTCCCTGTAATAAGCATCTACGGTTCCGGAAAATCGGTTGTTAAAGAATCCAAAATCCAATCCGGCATTGTACGTCCTTAACTCTTCCCATTTAAGGTTCTTATCAAATTCTTCAGGTCTTAAAGTACCAACAAAATTCTGGCCAAATTGTACATTTGCACCGTTACGGCTTGGAGTATAGATCCCAAGGTAACCATAATTAATTCCAAAATCCCCTTCTGCAATTTCTTGGTTTCCTGTAACCCCGTAACCAGCACGCAATTTTAAGTTGGAGAATACAGTATTGTTATTCATAAAACCTTCATTCATTATTTTCCAACCAACTGAAACGGAAGGGAAATTACTCCATCGGTTATCCTCAGAAAATCTTGAAGATCCATCCCGACGGTAACTGGCAGAGATCAGGTATTTGTCAGCAATATCAAAACTTGCCCTTGCAAAATAGGATTCCAAGGAATTTCTGTTGATGTTAAACCTGAATACATTTTCATTGCTCACAGTTACATTTTGTTGATCTTGGATATAAAATTCCTGGTAGGAATGTCCCCCGGTCAAATCAATTTTAGTATTGATGGCAGAAAGGGTGTTTTTATAATTGAAAAAGAAATCCAACAATGAGTTTCTGTTCAAACCTTCATATAAATTGCTAAAAGGAATATTGTCACCAACAGCGGCTGAAGATAAAGGCCTGGTTTCAAGTCCTCTTAGTTCTGAATAATCTATACCCGCATTTAAATTAAACCTGAGTTCAGGCAAAAATGAAAAACGATAATCAACACTCAAATTGGTTATATTTCGTTTGTTCTTGGCATTGTTGTCGCGTTGTTCCAATAAAGCCAAAGGATTTCTGGTGGCTTGTCTCAATTCATCATCAAAACGATTGGCAGTAGTATTAGCCTCCCTGAATTCAAAATATCCGTCAAATTGGCTGGAAGGATCAAATACAGCTTGAGTAGGGTCAAAGTTTACAGAGGCTCCTATAGCACCTTCATCGGCATATTGGTTTTCATCAATAATATTTTTAGAGTTCAGGGTTAACTTTAAATTATCGTCAAATAAATTTTGGGTAAGGGTGATGTTCAAGGCATTTCTTTCATAAACATCGGTCTTTAAAACACCTTCCTGATCTGTATGGTTAAAATTTACACGATAGCTGAAGTTTTCAAATCCCTGTGCCGCGGTAATGTTGTGAATTGCTCCCACTGCGGTTTGATAAATTTGATCCTGCCAGTCGGTATCTGAATTTCCCAGAAGAGAAAGGTCAGTTCCAGGTGTATTTTCCACAATTGTTCTGAATTGTGAGGCATTTAAGACATCCACTTGATCAGTAATTTCCCCAGCAGAAACTTTTAGATCATATTCCATTGAAAAATCAGCTCCCAATCTTCCTTTTTTTGTGGTAATAAGAATTACCCCGTTAGAAGCCCGTGAACCGTAAATAGAGGTTGCAGCGGCATCCTTTAAGATTACAAAATCCTGAACTTCGTTTGGATTGATGGCATTCAGTTGATTTCGAACTCCCTGTACTCCGCGTTGGTCCAATGGAATTCCATCTACAACTATAAGAGGGGAATTGTTCCCTGAAAGTGAAGATCCACCGCGAATCCTGATTTCCGATCCGCTTCCGGGTCCACTGCCGGGTGTAATTCTAACTCCCGCAGATTTTCCGGAAATAAGTTGTTCCGGAGAAATCACCGCACCTTGATTGAATTTTTCTGTGCTAATTTTCTCTACAGCTCCGGTTGCGTCCTGTTTAGTGGTAGAACCGTAACCTATAAGTACTATTTCGTCCAGTGCAGCCGCATTTTCTGCCAATTGCACATTCAGGGTTTTTTGTCCCTGGTAAACTATTTCCTGAGTGGTAAATCCCAAATAGGAAAACACAAGAACGTTTTCGTTACTGATTCCGGAAAGGTTGTAATTTCCGTCGAAATCGGAGGTTGTTCCGGTGGTAGTTCCTTTAATAAAAACATTAGCACCGGGAACCGGGAGGCCGGTAGCACTTTCGGTTATTGTCCCACTTAGGGTTTGTTGGGCAAAAAAGCTCATTGGTATCATCAACAACGATAACAACAGGCCTTTAAATAATTGTTTCATAAATTTTAAATTAGTTTAATTAAAAAAATCAACTTATATTCTCACTTCCAGATGTTAAAAGTATATAAAATTTATGTTAATATCTTGCGAGACT
>JBBRGD010000088.1:0-7201 GCA_038241065.1 Flavobacteriales bacterium | reverse complement strand
TCCAACAAAAGGCAGTAGTAGCAAAAACTGCTAAAACTGTTTTTTCCTGTTTGCTCATTATTCCCAGACCTTTTAACAGCCGATTAATTTCAGCTCTCCCTCCCGGGAATTCTTTTTGTTCAAACTTAAAAGCAACTTTGGTGAGATATTTCCAACATATAAAAAGCAATACGACAGAAATTGGCATTCCAAACATTGCCCATTTGAGGAAACTTATTTCAATTCCGTAAATTTGCTCCACAATCCCTGCAAAGATCAAATTTGGAGGCGTTCCTATTAATGTCCCTATCCCACCTATTGAGGCACTGTAAGCAATTGCAAGCATTAAGGCCTTTCCGAATTTCAAATTTTCATTTTCAACGGTATTCGGATTATCCTTTAACTGGGTAATAATTGCTATTCCAATTGGAAGCATCATTACCGCAGTAGCCGTATTTGATATCCACATAGACAGAAAACCCGTGGCAACCATAAAGCCTAAAATAATGTAGTTGATATTTGTCCCTATCAGCTTTATTATAGAAAGAGCAATGCGTTTGTGAAGATTCCACTTTTCTATGGTAACAGCTAAAAAGAATCCGCCTATATATAAAAATATGTATTTGTGACCAAAAGCCGCGGTTGTAGTTCCTATATCCAAAGCCCCTGTTAATGGAAACAATACTATGGGCAAAAGAGCGGTTACCGCAATGGGAACAACTTCGGTTACCCACCAAAGTGCCATCCAGATGGTAACGCAAAGAACATCATATGCAGGGGCGGGCATAGATTCTGGTTTTCCTATAATTTGTAAAAGGATAAACAATAAAGGGCCGAGGACCAGGATCCCACTTTTTAGCTTTGAGTTCATTTTTTTTGGTTTAATTGGTTTAGTTCTGTTTTCTTAATTTTTGAAATACAGGATATAAATTAAGTTTCTCCCTGTAAATCTCTTTTTATATAAATTTTAACTATGCTGCAATCAATTAAAAAGATTGATTTTTTATGATGGCCAATATATTAATAATTAAGAGAGTAACTATATCGTTTTCGAAGAAAATATTAACATTTATTTAAGAATTATCAAATACGAAATTAACCTTTTTAAATAGGCGCATTTTTCAATTATTCGTATTTTATAACCTCTATTTTATATTATACGTAATTATGAATTGCTCAATAAAATTAAAAAGAGGCTTAAAAACTGAAGAATCATAATTAAAAAGACAATTACAGTGATTTTTATTCTCAGAAAAGACCAATTTCCAATATTCTATTACAATTTATTGCCTAAGCGAGCATTAAAATATATTTCCTGATTAAGGAAACATAGCTCGGGTCTCCCAAAAATTGCAGTTTGAAGTATTAATGGTATTTTTTACCTTTTTCAGTTTATGAATTTGACTATTTCCCCTATTTTAATAGAAATATAATTGGATCTATGATTGAGACCTTAATGAACAATGAAATCCTCTTTAAAAAAGAATTCTAAAAACCTTATAAACTTAAATCAGTTCCGTAGAAATATGGAATTGATAATAAAGAAAAACTCCTTATAAATTGAGGATTTATGAGGAGTTTTGCTTAACTAAAATATCGTAAAAAAAAGATGTTAATAATTCATTCCTTTGGTTTTCTCACTTTTTTCTTTTTCTGATGTTTTAAAATTTCCGCTTCCCGGTAGAAAATAATTTCTTCGGCAATATTAGTGATCAGATCCCCAATCCTCTCTATTTTTTTAATGATTGAAAAAAGCAATAAATACTGATCTATTAAATTGGGATCCTTTTTAACTTCTTCAGAGATAACCTTGAAGGCATTAATATTTATCTTATTTAAGACTTTATCCTTTTTATAAACTTTCCTTGCTTTTTTAGTATCATCATTAATATAGGCCGCTTTAATATCGTCTAACATGGAAAGTGCAGAATCGTACATTTCTACAAAACGCAAATTCACTAACAATTTAGGATCTATCGGTGTATTGATCTCAATAATATATTTTGCAACACCATAAGCATGGTCGCCCACCCGTTCAAGATCAAAATTAATTTTCCTAAGAGCTAGGACAAACCTTAAATCGCCTGCTACCGGGGTATACAGGGCAATAAATCTTTCGCAATCGCGGTCAATTTTCAAATCCAAGGCGTTTACCCTGTTTTCGGTATGAATCACCTCCTCGGCCAGATCGCTGTCGTGAGTGAGAAATGCTTCTTTTGATTTTAGCATTTGCTTTTCACAGAGTTCAAACATTTCAAGCCCCGACTGTTTTAACGATTCCCTATATTGATCTAAATTTGTCATGGTTTATGAATTTTATCCGAAACGACCTGTAATGTAATTTTCGGTTTGTTTTTTTTCAGGATTTGTAAATATTTTATTTGTCTTGTCAAATTCAATGATCTCTCCAATATAGAAAAATGCGGTATAATCGCTTATTCTTCCCGCCTGCTGCATATTATGTGTTACAATAACTATGGTGTACTTATTTTTAAGCTCATGAATGAGTTCTTCTATTTTCGCAGTGGAAAGAGGATCTAATGCGGAGGTTGGTTCATCCATCAAAATAACCGATGGCTCTACAGCCAGGGTTCTGGCAATACATAATCGTTGTTGTTGACCGCCGGAAAGAGTTAATGCCGATTTATTGAGGTTGTCTTTTACTTCATCCCAAAGAGCGACTTGTTTTAGAGAGGATTCCACTCGCTCCTGCAAAAAAGTTTTATCTTTTATTCCCTGGATCTTTAAGCCATAAGCCACATTTTCAAATATGGATTTTGGAAATGGGTTTGGCTTTTGAAATACCATTCCAACCTGTTTGCGAAGTTGCTCTACATTTATCTTTTTCTTGTTAATATTTTGATCGTCTATAAAGATCTTTCCCTCCATTCGGAAACCATCCACATAATCATTCATCCTATTGAACAATCTTAGAAAGGTAGATTTACCACATCCCGAAGGTCCAATAAAAGCGGTAACACTATTTGCTTTTATGTCCATGGAAATTCCTTTTATTGCCTGAAAATCGTCATAAAAGACATTTACATCCTTGGCTTGTAGTTTATATTTTCTCTTAAGACTACTTTCAATTACACTTTCATTTTTCTCTTTACCCATAATAAAACAAACTCTATTATTTAAGCTTTTTCTGCCATTTATTCCTAAAATATACAGCTATTCCATTCATTACAAATGTAATAAACAATAATATAATAATTGCTGCCGCTGCATTCTCCACAAAACCGGGTTGCGGCCTGGTTATCCAGTTAAAAATTTGGATAGGCAGCACCGAAAACTGATCCATTGGAGTTAAAGGGGCAAATGGCACATAAGCCAGTGCACCAATAACTATTAAAGGAGCGGTTTCCCCTACAGCTCTGGAAACAGCCAAAATTACACCGGTTAAAATACCTCCAAAGGAAGCAGGTAATACCTGAAGATACACCGTTTGCCATTTTGATGCCCCCATTGCAAAGGATGCGTCTCTTATAGATTTTGGCACGGCTTTTATGGCTTCCCTGGTTGAAACTATCACAATGGGAAGTATTAATAAACCTAAGGTTAAACTCCCTGCCATTACGCTCGCCCCCATTTCCATAATTCGTACAAAAACTTCCAATCCCAATAAACCATATATTATGGAAGGAACACCTGCCAAGTTGGAAATATTGACCTCTAATATAGATGCCAATTTATTCTTTTTTCCGTATTCTTCCAGGTATATAGCCGCTGCGATCCCAACCGGTAATGCAAAAATTGTCGATAAGGACAACACCCAGAGACTTCCCATTAAAGCTGTATAAATCCCTGCTTTCTCAGGGCTTCTTGAGGGAAGATTCATTAAAAAAGACCAATTTATCCTCTGGATTCCATCCATAAAAATATTGCCCAAAAATATCAACAGCAATATCAGCCCCAGAAGCGTACATGCTATTCCCCAAACTTTAAAAGCCTGATCTTTGAGCCTGTTTTTTCTAATATTATTCATATTTTTCCCGGAATTTTTTGCGCATTTGATGACTTAATGTATTGAGCAGAAAAGTAAAAATAAACAGGGTAATACCTGCGGCAAATATGGTCCTGTATTCCAGGGAGTCATGTTGAACATCACCCAAACTCACCTGGACAATATAAGCGGTAATCGTCTCTACCGGAACAGTTGGATCAAAAGTCAATCGCGGCTGTTGACCTGCAGCAATGGCAACGATCATTGTTTCTCCAATGGCTCTTGAGATTGCCAGGATTATGGAAACTATGATTCCTGAAGAAGCAGCTGGGACAATTACTCTAAAGGAATTTTGAAGCCTCGTGGAACCCATTCCGTATGAAGCCTCCCGCAATGAGTATGGTACGGCATGCAACGCATCTTCACTTAATGATGAAATATAAGGAATGATCATTACGCCCATAACCAGTCCTGCAGAAAGTGCGTTAAAACCGGAAAGTCCCGGAATTATTCCCTGTAAAAAAGGAGTTACAACCATTAATGCAAAAAAACCGTAAACTACGGTTGGTACAGCTGCCAGAAGCTCCAGCAAAGGCTTAATGGTCTTTCTAAAGCTCCTTGGAGCGTACTCACTTAAATAAATACTGATTGATAAGCCAACCGGCACCGCAAATGCTATGGCAATAAAAGTAGTAAGCAAAGTTCCTGAAAGCAGTGGCATGATCCCAAAATGCTTATTGGTAAATAAGGGTGTCCACTCTGTATCGGTTAAAAAATCTATAATTGAAACCTCGCTAAAAAAATTAAAAGCTTCAATGGACAGAACTAAAATAATCCCAATGGTAATCGCGATAGTAATTAAAGCACTTGATAACAAGAGCTTTTCAATTACAAATTCCTTTATTCTCCGCATTTATCGGTACAATTAAAAAATAACATCAAACAAGATAATGGGTTTGATGTTATTTTTTCCTGATTATTTTATTTATTCTTTTCAACAAAGTTATTGAATTTCTCCAACTCTCCTGCATAATCCTCCTTGGTCAAAGGAAAATAGCCTACATCCTTTGAAAGTTTTCCTGCTTCTTTTAAATAAAACCTTACAAACTCTACTACTTCAGGATTTTTAACTGAAGAACTGTTTACATAAATATACAAAGGTCTTGATAATGGTGAATAAGAGTTATTGTTAACGGTTTCTGCTGAGGGTATAACTGGTCCATTCCCACCATCAACCGCTGCTAATGCAAGTTTGTCCTGATTTTCTTCAAAGTAAGCCAGTCCAAAGAAACCAAGTCCGAATTTATCTCCTGCAACTCCTTGTACAAGTACATTATCGTCTTCACTCGCTGTATAATCCCCGCGGCTTGAACCGCTTTTCCCGACAATTACCTCTGTGAAATAATCAAAGGTTCCGGAAGCAACACCGGGACCATAAAGATGTATCTCTTCATTTGGCCATTCGGGATTGATCTGATTCCACTTCATTATTTTTCCTTGTGCAGCAGGTTCCCAGATCATTTTCAGTTCTTCAACCGTAAATGATTTTGCCCAATCATTTTCAGGATGAATTACCACCGCAAGACCATCTAATGCAACCTCTAATCCCACATATGTTATATTGTTTTCTTTAGCAGCAGCGGCTTCTTCTTCTTTTATCGGTCTTGAAGCGTCCGCAATATTGATCTCTCCCCTTCCGAATTTTTGAAATCCTCCACCTGTTCCTGAAACCCCAATGGTAACGTTAATTTCGGGTTTAACTGCCCTGAATTCTTCAGCTACGGCCTCGGTTATAGGATATACGGTACTTGAACCATCAACAGTAATTAATCCGGTTGCTTCCCCATCCTTATTTTGTCCTTTTTTGTTTCCGCAGGCAATCATTGTGAATGCTAATGCTGTAATAAAGAATACTTTTTTCATAATCTAGTTATTGTTAAAAATGAATATCTATTTGTAATCTATACACTAAACTGTTGTCTAGGTTGTCCTCAAGTTCATTCCAGCTTACATCAGTTTGAACCTTTAATTTATGCCCAACAATGTATTTTGAAAGTCCTAATGTATATTGATTTTCTATACCTTCTCCGGTAATCTGCTCATCTAAAGAAACTTGTGTATATCTTCCAACTACTTCAAAGTTGTTTTTAAATAAGTATCCTGCTTGCATGTTAAAACCATCTCCTACTTCAACTACTCTTCCAGTTGGAGTACTATCAGAATTCACAGCAACTGCATTGTCTGCGGTTCTTTTAGCATATTCTGCCATTGCAGAGAAACCTTGGTATTTAAAGATCCCGTCAACAAAGAACGTATTTATATCGGTTTCAAAAAAACCAATATCTGTAGTCATATAGCTTCCGCCATTAGACCTTGTCTTAACTGCATTCGCATTATGATCGTAACTCACACCAAATGCAAATTTAGGCGTTTGTTCTCTTTTAAGATCGGCTCCAGAATAATCATCGAAATCTCCAAGTGGAAGGATCTCTAATCTACCTGTATATTGGTAGCCACCAAGATTACCAGTAGTTACATTTCTACCCTCACCTTGAGAAACTGCAAATGCTTCTTTAATGATCACATTTGCACCCAATCCAAAATGGTGGTGTAATTGCATTCCCATTTCACGATCTACGTTGAATTCACTGTTCACTAAGGAACGATCTACAGTTTGTAAATTTGCTGAAGAGACAAGTCTTTCTCTATTTCCTGGAAGTTTAGTTTGCCCAATCCAAAGTTCAAAATTCTCATAGAAATTCCATTTAAGTACAGCATCTAAGATATACCTTGGCGAATTGCTAGTAAATTCAGAACCTCCACTCATATCTCTGTTAGATAATCCTAATTCGATCTTGTATGTCAATTTAGGAGAATATGCAAAACCTTCAAATTTCAATCTTGCTCTTCTAATTAAAAATTGACCTTCTCCATTTTCCAAATTGTCATTGTTTGGAAAATCCCAACTTCCTGTGTACAAAGATTGAAAACGAGCTGCAAATTTTAAGCTATATGAGCTATCCTTTGCCACAACGTTTACCAAACCTTTACCAAATTTGTTGTTTGTGATATCCTGCGCTTCTGCAAAATAAGATGTTACTAATCCAAAGACAAGTAACAGGTACCATTTTAATTTCATTATCTTCTAGTTTTTGTCGGTGCAAATGTGCGACTCCAATGTTAAGTTAATGTTACCTGCAAGTTATTCTTTGTTAAAAATAACTAGATTTAAAATAAGAGCCGCCTTTTAGGGGCGGCTCCTTCATAAATCGATGT
>JBBRGD010000087.1:0-7216 GCA_038241065.1 Flavobacteriales bacterium | reverse complement strand
CCTACGCAGGGTTCTTCCAACATCTGATGTAGAAACACCTAACTGGCCTGCTTTTCGTCTGTCTACCCTTACGTCAAGTTCAGATTTCGATTTGTTGACGTCAATTTTTAATTCTTCTATTCCGGCAATGTTTAAACTCCGGATATAGGTTCTTACCTGTTCAGCCTCGGCGAGCATCTCATCATAATTTTCGCCTTTTAATTCCAAATTTATGGGATAACCTGATGGCGGTCCTGCGGCATCCTTTTCAACAACAATGGATGCTCCGGCAAAACCTTTTACAGCATCGCGTACCTCAGAAAGTACCTGATTGCTTTTAACACCGCGGCGTTCGTTAAATTCCCGCATGGAAAGCGTGACTTTTCCTTTATGTGGCACGTCATTTTGCTGTCCACCATCGGTTTGCGGATTCCCGGCTCCCTGGCCCACCTGGGAAATAGCCGATTCTACCATGTAATTATAGCCATCTTCATCTTCATATTTTTTTATGGCTTCAAAAATTTGTTGTTCTACAAGTTTGGTGAGTTCATTGGTTTTTTCAATAGCAGTACCTTCTGGATATTCAATATAGGTAATGATTTGATTAGGCTGATTTTCCGGAAAAAATAAAACATGCGGCTGAACCAATCCCACCAAAACAAATGAAAAGATTAGAAGGGCGAGGGTTCCGAAAAAGAAAACATAAGCTTTCTTTTTTCTCAGCGCAAATTTTAAAAAGCGCTCATAATTATTTTCCAGTTTTTTTAAGGCTTTGTACTGAAAATAATCAACTCCACGAGATAAAACGTATTTGTAGATCCAGAGCATAATCGCACCAAAGATCATTAAATTCCCTATTGCTCTAAGAGCTCCGGCATTTACAATATATCCGCCAATCACGAAAATTAACCCTACAATGCCCAGGATCGCACTAAAACGGATAAGTTTTCTTTTTGTAAACTCTTTTTCTTCCGTTTTCATAAACCGGGAGGTGAGCATCGAGTTGATTATTAAAGCCACAAATAAGGATGAGCCTAGAACTATTGATAGGGTCATGGGAAAAATAACCATAAATTTTCCGATGGTTCCCGGCCAAAGGCCTAATGGGAAAAAGGCTGCAAGAGTGGTGGCGGTAGAGGCAATTATTGGCCAAGCGATCTCGCCAACCCCTTGTTTTGCCGCTTTAATACGGGGCATTCCCTGATCCATGAGGGAATATACATTTTCAACAACCACAATCCCATTATCTACAAGCATCCCCAACCCCATAACCAATGCAAAGAGCACCATGGTATTTAGGGTAAAACCAAGGCTGGACAGAATAATAAATGACAAAAACATGGAAAGCGGAATGGCAAATCCCACGAAAAGAGCATTTCTGAAACCCAGAAAGAACATTAATACCACAACCACCAAAATCACTCCAAAGATGATATTGTTGACCAAATCGTCGACCTGACTTTGGGTTTTGGTAGACTGATCGTTAGTGAGGGAAATCACAAGACTTTCGGGAAAATATTCTGCTTTTTCGGCATTGACAATTTTTTTGATCTCGTCTACCGCTTCGATCATATTTTTTCCACTGCGTTTTTTTATATCCAGCATAACCACTGGCTCTCCATACTCCCTCGCAAAAGTCGTTGCGTCTTTTTCCTTAAATTCAACAGTAGCTATATCCTTAAGGAAAACAGCACCGCCGTCCCTTTTTACCACCACATTTTCCAATTCTTCAGGATCTTCAATTTCGCCAATTATCCTAATATTCCGTTGTACAGAGTTTGAAATAACATTTCCGCCAGAAATCGTGCGATTTTCAGAGCTTACCGCGCTTACCACATTGTCAAAGCTTACTTGCGAAGCGGTCATTTTATAAACATCCAGTGCGATTTCCACCTCCATTTCTTCCGCACCACGAATGCTAGCTTCTTTTATCTGGGGAAGGATCTCGATCTTATCCTGGAGATACTCAGCATAATCTTTTAACTGCTGAACGGTAAAATCCCCGGTAAGGTTAATGTTGAGGATAGGTTGTTCTTCAGATAGATTTAAATCAAAGACATTAGGTTCTACCTTGGCGCCATTATCCATGGTTGGCCAGGTGGTTTTGGATTTTACAAGGTCAACTTTGTCCTTTATTTTTTGCCTGGCGATGTCTACACTTAAAACATCTTCAAATTCAACAATTACCAAGGAATAATCTTGAAAAGTGGTAGAACTGATATCTTTTACTCCACCCACATTGTTGAATTCCTGTTCCAGAGGTTCAGTAATGAATTTTTCAACATCTTCTGCCGAGTTTCCCGGGTTTGTGGAACTCACGTAGATCTTTGTTTCTATGATCTCCGGAAACGACTCTCGCGGCATGCTATAGTAGGAAAGTAAACCACCTATCATTATTATAGCTGTGATCACATAAACCGTCATGCGGTTATCTATAGCCCACGATGAAATACTAAATTCTTTATCTGTTTTATAACTCATAGCAAAATGGTATGCGAATGCTTAATTTTTTATTTTTACTTTCTGTTGGTCGCGTAAGTTTTTAGCCCCTTCAACAATAAGTTGATCTCCGGGTTTCAAACCATCTTTGATTTCAATTGCTTCTTTGTAAGAATATCCAATTTTTACCAAAACTTTTTTAGCAATTCCGGTGCTGTCACTTTCAGGTTGAAAAATATATACTATATTTTCTCCCATTGAGTTTTTCTGAATCGTGTTTTCTGGGACAATCACGGTATTTTGAGCTGTGTAATCGTTTAATTTTACAGTAGCTATAAGATTTGGTTTTACAAGCCCGTCTTTATTTGGAATAGCTACTTCTATCTGGAAAGTACGGTTGTTGGGATTTATAAAATTCCCTACTTGTCTCACCTTTCCTTCAAACTCTTTTCCAATGGCGTCAATTTCAATAATTACTGAAGTTCCGGGTTGAATTTTGCTCAAATACACTTCGGGGACTGCTGCCTGAACATACATATTTTCGAGGTTTACCAGCCTGAATAATTGGTCTTGCCCGGGATTTACGACCTGGCCTTCATCTGAAAGTACCTGATCTATTATACCGCCAAATGGGGCTCTAACCGTAGTTTTCCCCAGTTGGGATTTTAGCTGGGCTACAGAATTTCGGGCTGCTTCGTAATTGGTCTGTGTTTCAAGGTATTGAATTTCAGAACCTATGTTTTGTTCCCATAATCGTTTTTGCCTTTCAGCAGTGGTTTTGGCCAGAGCTGCACGAGCTTCAAGTTGAGACAACTGGCTTGAAAGTCCACCATCGTCTATCTTTGCTAATATTGCACCTTTGTTCACCCGTTGTCCTTCTTTTACGTAAACTTTGGTCAAAACTCCGGAATATTCAGGGAAAATGATGATATTTTCCTTGGTGGCAACATCTCCCTGTACCTCTGTATAATGATTAAAAACTGTATCGTTCACAATTTGAGTGGTTACTAAAGGAATATTTTTTTCAGGGTCTAATTTATTGATAGCCTCATTCAATTTGTCTATTTCTGCGATAAGCGCACTTTGTTCCTGACTCAATTCAATTTTTTTAGCCTTAATTTCCTCCAAGTTATTGGACTCTATTATTTCTTCTGCAGATTGCTTTTCTGAATTGCCACAGGCAATGAGAAGCAGGGTGAAAATGGATAAAACAACAATGTTTTTCATAGGTTTAAGATAATCTGAAATAACAATTTTCAAATGAGGTCTAATATTTTTAAGGTGGATATTTATCATCTGTTCATTAATTTTTCAATGAGTGTAACTTCTTTCTTAGGGATTTTTATAGTTATATTTTGAAGTATCAAGAAGATTTTCCAACGTGACCTTTGTGGTAATTACATCCAGCATGGATTGCAGCAAATCCTGTTGAGCAGCGTAAAGTTGGCGTTGGGCTTCGCTCAGTTCAAAACTGCTGGCCAAGCCTTCAAAAAACTTAATTTGGTTTTTGTTTTCAATTCTTTCAGCCAATTCTAGGTTTTGTTTTTGAGTTTGATAATTTTCCAAACTATATCCATAATCATTTTTTGCTGAAGTTATTTCAAGACGCACCATGTTTTCTGTTTCCTTCAATTGCAATAGTGCCTGATCATATTCAATTTTTTTCTGTTGAGTTTTGGCGCCTCGCAACCCGCTGCTAAAAATTGGAATATTTAAGCTGATTCCTAAAATGGACTGCGTAAAGTATTCCTGATCCTCATTAAAAAAGGTAAAACTTTCACTATATCCCTGAAATCCATAATTAACGAAACCTTTGAGTGATGGAAGTGCTTTAGATTTTTCAAGTCTGACATATATTCTGGCAGCCTCGGCCCTGTTTTCCGAAATCCTGTAATCTATATTATCTTCTATAGGGATCTCTTTTGAGAGTAGCGCCAAATCAAAATACTGCAGTGAAAGATCGTCAAGATTCTGGGTTAATCTGGTTTGGGTTTTTACCGGAAGACCCAAAGTAAGATTCAGCATTTCAATTGAAATTTCGCGCAATCGCGTACTTCGGTTTAAATTATTTTTTAGACCCAGTAAGGTAATTTGCAATTGTTCAACGTCTTCTTCCTCTGCCAATCCATTTTCGAAGATCTTTTGGGTGTCCCGGAAATTCTTATCCAAAACCTCGATATTTTTTTGCAGTATTTGTACACTTTCTGCCGCCAAAAGTACATTTCCATATGCATTTATTACGGCAGCCTTCACTTCCTGATTGGTCTTAGTCTTTGCATTTTTAGAGATTTGCAATAAAGTTTTAGCCGATTGAACTCCTACTATATAAGAGCCATCAAAAATGAGTTGATCCCACGTGGCAGTTCCGCCTAAATTTTGCTGAGTTCCAAACCTGACCGGTACAAAAGTTCCCGGTTCTCCACCTGTTATTTCGGCAGGGAGAAGGGTTACAGGTTGTTTAAGCAAATTCTGGTAATCTAAAACCCCCGAAATTTGAGGAAGTCCTTGAGCGATTATTTCCCATTTCTGTTTATATGCTTTGTCAATTTCTTTCTCTGAAATTTGTGAAGAATAGTTGTTTTTTAATCCATAAGCTATAGCCTCCTCGAAAGAAAATGAATAAGAATTGGGAGGGTTTTGTTCCTGAGACCAAAGAATGGCAGAAAAAAATAATGCGGATAATAGAATGCTGAATTTCATCATTTTAATCTTCAATATTTATAAATTCTTTTAATGTTTCAAGTCCTTTGTACGTAACAATTGCCCTGAGGTGATATTCCAAAAAAAGATCCATTAAATCGTTCATTGCAAATTTTTCTGGAGGGAAAATTTCCGCATCTTTAATTCCTGTCCCAACCAGAAAGTAAATTTTACTGATAAAATTTACAGGGATCGTTGACCTGTATAAGCCGGCAGATATTCCCCTTTCCAGATTTTGGCCTATACAATTTCCCATGAGTGAATATTGATTGGCTTTAATTGCCCTGTAAACCTTAGGATAATACTTTATCAGCTGATATTGAGTGGAAGCATTTTCATTTTTAAAATGACTCATTGTAAAATTTTTAATCTCAAAAAGTTCAACAATGGGATTCTTGCCTTGCCTTTTTATTTCATTAATCTCCGTGTTAATAGTTTCCATAATCTGGAAAGAAGTAGCTTCCACCAATTTTGTTTTGGTAGAAAAATGGGTGTAAATGGTCTTTTTTGAAATACCCATTTTTTGGGCTATATCGTCCATGGTCACACTTTTAAACCCAAGGTTAAGGAAAAGTTCGGCAGAGGTTTTTAAAATTTGATCCTTCACTTTAAAAAATTTGAAGTGCAAAAGTAGGAAGGGAAACTATAAAAACCAAAAAAGTTTCCATATATTTTTTTGATTTAAATTTGATGTAGATTTAGAAATAAGGGCAATTATGGTAATTTAGCCAAAAATTTAAAAAATGTTATCAATTTCTCAATACCGCGAAGCTTTTTTGGATTATTTATCCGAAAAAATAACCACAAAAGAGCCTGTAAATTTATATGAGCCTATCACATATATCCTAAATTTAGGAGGCAAACGTCTGCGTCCTGTATTGGTGTTAATGACCACCGAAATTTTTGGAACTTCTTATAAGAAAGCATTAGACGCGGCATTGGCTATAGAGGTTTTTCATAATTTTACTTTGGTACATGACGATATTATGGATTCTGCACCTTTGAGAAGAGGGAAAGAGACTGTTCATGAACGTTGGGATCTAAACACCGGGATCCTTTCCGGAGATATTATGTTAATAAATGCGTATCAGTTATTTGAAAGTTATGAAGGGCCGATTTTTAAAGAACTTGCCCAATTGTTTACAAAAACAGCGATACAGGTTTGTGAAGGACAGCAATATGACATTGATTTTGAAAGCAGGGAGGATGTAGAGATTGAGGATTATTTAAAAATGATCGAATTTAAAACCGCAGTTTTGATAGGAGCTTCCTTGCAAATGGGAGCGATTGTGGCAGGTGCCCCGGAAGAAAGCAAAAAGGCGCTTTATGAGTTTGGCCGCTTATTGGGAATTGCATTTCAGCTTCAAGATGATTATCTGGATGCTTTTGGCGATCCGAAAACTTTTGGGAAACAGCTCGGAGGGGATATCATTGAAAATAAAAAGACCTTTTTATACCTAACTGCCCTTCAAAAGGCTGAAAAAGCTGATGCCTCTCAACTGGAGCATCTTTACAGTATTAATCCTTTAGATTCTATTGGAAAAATAGAAGCGATAAAAAGTATTTTTGAACAGAGTGGCGCTTCAGAATTGACCCGGAAAGAAATTAAGAAATACACCGAAAAAGCTTTTGATGTTTTAGATCAAATAGATCTTCCCGAAAATAAAAAAGAACTGCTTCGCAAATTTGGAGTTTCTTTGATGGAGAGGGAGGTTTAAAAGGAAATTATTCTGACATCTTAAAATCAAAATTTCCTGAAAATAAGTTGAAAAAGAGGTGTTTTTAAAATAAAAAGAAACTTTTATTTAGTTAAAATTCTTATAATTTCAGTTATAAATATGTAGTTTCCCTCAGAGAACAATTTCTAAAAGTTGTATTTTCGCCTTATTTTATAAAAAAAGAAACTTCAGTTTCAAATTATGGATAGATTTTCATTTCTTAACGCAGTACACACTGCTTATTTCGCTGATCTTTACGATCAATATTTAGAACACCCCGATAGTGTTGAACCAAGTTGGAGAGCTTTTTTTCAAGGTTTTGACTTCGGAAGTGAGCAAAATGGAGCAATTTCTCATCAGAAAAAAGAGCAGATAAGCCC
>JBBRGD010000086.1:0-7241 GCA_038241065.1 Flavobacteriales bacterium | reverse complement strand
ATCAAAATCTTTCTTCAACTGAATTTTCGCGTCCTCCCGTAATTCTATAATTTTGTTCATTCCTATTTTATAAGCAGTAGCTTGACCAGGCATTACGATATGGCGTTCTACCATTTTTATACAATCGCTCTCGGCATTGGGAGTATTTGATTTATAATATTCAATTCCCTCTTCCCTAGTCCATTTTTTGGAATGTATTCCGGTATCTACCACCAATCGGCAGGATCTCCAAAGTTCCGCTGCCAAACGGCCAAAATCGGAATATGGATCACTGTAAAACCCAATCTCCTTTGGAAGCAACTCACTGTAAAGTCCCCAACCTTCAACATAGGCTGTATAATTACTGAATTTTCTAAACATTGGGATACTGTCCAATTCCTGCGCGATGGCAATTTGCATATGATGTCCGGGAATACCTTCGTGATAGGCAAGGGCTTCCATTTGATATTTTGGCATAGCGCTCATATCAAATAGGTTTGCATAATAGGTCCCGGGTCTGGAACCATCAATTGCCGGCTGTTGGTAAAATGCCTTTCCTGCGCTTTTTTCCCTGAAAGCTTCCACTGCTTTTACCACAATCTCAGCTTTAGGTTTGGTCAGGAATAAATCGTCCAACCTGGCTTTCATAGTATTGATAATTTTGGTAGCTTCAGCTAGATATTTCTCTTTTCCTTCAGCCGTATTTTCGTAATAAAACTGCTTATCGGTGCGCATAAATTCGAAAAAATCCTGGAGTGAACCTTTGAATCCAACCTTCTTCATTATCGCCTCCATCTCCCCATGAATCCTTGCAACTTCAATGAGCCCTATTTCATGGATGGCGTTGGCTGTTAAATCGGTAGTGGTAATTCTTTTCAGTCGATTATTGTAAAATTCTTCTCCCTTTGCAAATTTCCATACCCCGGCTTCTATCGTTGCTCGTTGCTGCTGATCTTCCAATGTGGCAATCAGATTTTCATAAGCCGGCTGTATAGATGCTATCAAAGCTTTTTCAGCTTTTGCAATCAGATTTAATTCCTCCTTCTCAGGTAAATTCAGCTTTTCAACTTTAGTTTTAAAATCAGTTAAGAGTGTACTGGTTTCTTTTGAACTGACAAAGGGTTTTCCCTTGATCACATTTCTTGAATCCTCCAGCACCTTTTCAAAAACGAATTTGGGAGGAATAACCCCATTTTGTTCCCTTATTTTTAAGCCTTCAACAATATCTTCAAAAACTTTAGACAATCCGTTTAATCTGGAAACATAGGCTTCCGCATCAGAAACAGAATCTATCCTGTGCATATTGATAAGAAATGCTGGCAGCTCGGCCTGATACCCGTGCATTTGATTAATTGGATAACTATAAAACCTAAAATCATAATCGGCAATTTCATTTTTCTGCTCCTGCTTGAATAATCTATAACTCAATCTGGTACTTTCATCCAGAATTTCCTCCTCCACATTTTCTTTAAGATAATGAAGGCGTTCTTTTGCCTTTTCAAGATCCTTGGTATATTTAAGAGTGGAAAAATCATCCCATTTCCCATAATCTGTTTTTCTTCCCAACCGGGTTTGCATCATAGGTGATTCAGCGACGTCTTTTTCAAATTCGGCATCAAAATATTTATTTAATTCTCCCGAAGCTTCTTCGATCTCGGTTTTAGAATAATCCTTCCCGGTTTTTCCATCCTCGCAAGAAACCATTCCGGCTATCGCCAGGATCGTTATTGATAATTTTAATTTGTTCTTCATAAAAATTTACTTTTTGATTAAAGAAAAATTATTTTAGTTATTTTTTCCGAAATTTTTTCAAACCTTCATTTAACCAATTTAAATATTCCATGGCATCGGGCGTGTAACCTACCGGCGGATTTAACAAATTCACATTCGGATCCAATAACACATAGAATGGTTGGGAATTATTCCTGAAATTTACAGTTTGAAAAGTTGCCCATTTATCGCCAATGGTTCTTATTTTTTTAATTCCGCCATTGGGCCGTACATAATTAAATTGTTCCTGCTCCTGCAATTCCAACCTATCATCTACATAAAGGGAAATCAAAATATATTCATTTTTCAAAACTTCAAAAACTTCAGGGTTGCTCCAAACCTGTTCTTCCATTTTGCGACAGTTCACACAGGCCCATCCGGTAAAATCGAGAATTATCGGCTTGTTTTCAGCCTTTGCCACTGCAAGTCCTGTCTCCCAATCTTTATAGGCTTTGAGGCCCAAAGGTCCTTCGGTTTCCTTTTCGTACACACTATAAAATAATGGAGGAGGAAAACCGCTGAGCAATTTTAAGTTAGCAAAACTGGAATTGGTAAGCCCCGGTAACAAATACAGCACAAATAGGAAAGTTAGCGTCCCAAATCCGAATCGGGTCTTGCTTATTTTCTTTTTAGGACCGTCGTGAGGGAATCGGATCAATCCGAATAAATACAGTGCTAGGCCCAGTGCGATCACGATCCAGATTCCTATAAAAATTTCACGCTTTAAAATCCCCCAATGTTCAACAAGGTCGGCATTGGATAAAAATTTAAAGGCTAAACCTAATTCAACAAACCCTAAGACAACTTTTACGGTGTTGAGCCAGCCTCCGCTTTTGGGAAGTGAATTAAGCCAATTTGGGAATAAGGCAAATAAGGCAAATGGCAATGCCAGCGCAAGTCCAAATCCGCCCATTCCAAAGGACAATTGCGTTGCACCCCCGTCACTGCTTAAAGATCCTCCCAACAAGGAGCCCAAAATTGGACCGGTACAGGAGAAGGAAACAATTGCCAAAGTTAAAGCCATAAAAAAGATACCCACGACCCCACCAATACTTGAAGCTTTATCGTCCATTCTATTGCTCCAGGAACTTGGCAAGGTGATCTCATAATATCCGAAAAACGAAAAAGCAAAAATGATGAAAATGATAAAGAAAATGACGTTTAGAGTCACATTGGTGGAAATATTATTCAAAATTTCCGGAGAAAGGCTGTCCAATAAATGAAAGGGCAAACTGAGCAACAAATAGATTATAAATATAAACACACCATATAAAACAGCATTGACCAAGCCTTTTTTAGGAGTTTTTGCCCCCTTGGTAAAAAAGGATACGGTAAGTGGGATCATAGGAAAAACGCAGGGAGTTAGCAAAGCGATCAGCCCTCCAACAAAACCTAAAAGAAAAATAGTCCAAAAATTGTTTCCTTCTTCCTCTATTGGCTGATAGTTTTCCCAACCTTGAATTGAAATATTCAAAGCCTCGGTTTTTTCAATATCAAGCGGGGTTACATCGGCATTTGCATAAGCTTTTGTGACTTTGTTGCTGTTTGCAGAAATCTGAAATGGAACGGTATCGGGAGGCAAACATTGCTCATCATCACATACCATAAATTCCACCTCAACTTCAATTATGGCATCCGGGTCGAAAATTTTCAGGGATTGGACAAAAATAGCTTCATTTTTAAAGTATTTGATATCCATCCCAAAAACTTCATCATAAATCGCGGGGATTTCAGGTTCTGAAGTTTTACCTATTAACTCATAATTTTCCGGTGAAAGACTAAAAATAAAAGTGGTGGGGATAGGACCATCCTCGCCAACTTCCTGGGAATAAAGATGCCAGCCTTTTTCAAGTTTTGCTGTGAAGACAAGATTATAAATACTATCGTTTTGCTTATCCAAACGAGCATCCCAGGTAATTGGATCTTCGATCTTATTTTCTTTATCTGAAAGGCTGAATACCTGGGCCTGAGTGGTAAAAAATGCAGCTAAAAGAAAGACCGAGATCAATAAATATTTCATAGAGAATAGGTGATTTTTATAATTTTTTGTGAAGGATCTGTAATTGCAAAACGGGCATCTGCCCGATGGTTTACTACCCAAACGATCTTATCTTCAGAACAAAGCAACCAAGTATTTTCTTTCTCTGGCAAAGATAATTTTTTATCCATGAAGAAGTCGCTTAACTTTTTCTTTCCTTTCATTCCAAATGGATAAAAAATATCCCCTTCCTGCCATTTTCTCAAGGTTAAAGGATATTTTAAACTTTCCCTGGCCACATAAATACAATTCGGTGGGGTATCTGAAATCTTTTCGACTTCATTAAAGCTAAAAGTTCCAATTGGAAGCATTCCAATTTCTTCACCTTCAGAAATGCTGTAAACTTCATTTTTCTTATTTGCCGGTTTCTCTGTAAGAATTAGAAATTCCCGATCTTTGATTAATCTGTGGGTTTCAGAAAAAACCATTTTTCCCGGTTGTGCTTCCAAAAGATGGTTCACATCATCCCATTCGGTAAATCCGAAGGATTTCAATAATTGATATAAAACTGCTTTGGGATGGGGTATTTGTTTTAAAACTTCAATTTTAAACTGGTAGACATAATTAGTTTTTGAAATAATTTCAGGATATAGCAATCCTATATAATCTTCAACTAAATCAAAACTCTCATTCAGATGAACCTGGGTTTTAGAAAAACCTTCAAGGAACTGCGGATTTATCTCCTCCATTACCGGAATAATTTGATGCCTGATCTTGTTCCTGAGATATTTTGAAGATATGTTGCTGCTGTCTTCCCTCCATTTGATGCTATTTTGCAAGGCATAAGCTCCAATTTCCTTTCTTGAAAACTTTAATAGCGGCCGGATAATTTTATTGTTTTCAGATTTTATCCCGGTTAAACCTTCCAGACCTGTGCCGCGGATCAAATTGATCAGGAAAGTTTCCAGATCGTCATTGGCATGATGTGCTGTCAAAATATAATCATAATTTAAAGCAGCTCTCAAATCATCAAACCAATTGTATCTCAAATCCCTCGCAGCCATCTGAATGGAAATTCCAGCATCTGCAGCGTAGGATTTGGTATCAAAACTTTCGGTAAAAACCTCCACGTCCAAGACATCGGCCAAATCGACCACAAAATTTTCATCTGTATCGCTTTCGCCTCCGCGCAGATTAAAATTACAATGAGCCATGGAAAACTCCAATTTGGCGTCTTTGCAAAGATGTGCAAGCACAACGCTGTCTATTCCGCCACTTATGGCTAGCAACAATTTAGCGTTGCACAAATAAGGAAATTCTGATTTTATGAGGTTTTTAAAGGCTTTTTCCATAGAGTTCAAATATACAAAAGACGGGGGTAAAACCTAAAACCTTAATTCAAAATTCGAAATTCAAAATTCGGAATTTTGAATTTTGAATTAAGGTTTCAACGAATCCCGCATTGCTTTGGCTTTTAACAAACACTCCTCATATTCCAATTCAGGAATAGATCTGGATGTGATTGCCCCACCTACCGAAAAAGAAACATATTTATTTTTTGAACTATACAGGATACTGCGGATTACTACATTGAAATCAAAATCGCCATCAGGAGTAAAATACCCAACAGCTCCGCTGTATAATCCGCGTTTTGTTTCTTCAAGTTCTTCAATGATCTTCATCGCTGATATTTTTGGTGCTCCAGTCATACTTCCCATTGGGAAAGTGGCCCGTAAAATCTCAACCGGTGGAATTTGAGGATCAAGTTCTGCAGAAATGGTGGAAATCATTTGATGCACCTGCTTAAAGGAATATACCTTACAGAGTTCTTCAACTTTTACGCTTCCCCTCTTTGCTATTTTGGAAAGATCATTTCGCACAAGATCCACAATCATCACATTTTCTGAAACTTCTTTGGAATCTTTTGACAATGCTTCTGCAATTTTAGCGTCCTCCAGTTTGTCAATTTCCCGCCTGGCTGTGCCTTTTATAGGCTGTGAAATTATTTTTAGCCCCTTTTTTTTCAAATAACGTTCAGGCGATGCCGAAAGCAGGTAATTATTCTCCAGTTTCAAAAAAGCCGCAAAAGGAGAGGCGGAAATTTCATTCAATTTTTCAAAAACCCCTATAGGATCAATTTCCAGATTTTCAGCATAAAACTCCTGACAAAAATTGGCTTCGTAGATATCGCCGCGATGAATATAACCGAGTAATTTGTTTACTTTCTGAAGATATGACTCCCGGGAAATCCTGGCATTAATTGCTCCTTCTTTTGGTCTCTTTTCTATTTTCTCTTTTCTATTCTCTTTTATCTCATATCTATCATCCATCTGAAGTATTTCCTCAAAATCATCATCCATTTCGTCGTCCGCCATTCTTAAATAGTGAAGTTCCAATTTGTCGCCTTTTATCAGAAATATTTTTACCGGTTGAAAGAAATAAAGATCGGGAAACCGGAGTCCGTCATAATTATTGGAAGTTAAATTTTCAACATCATTTTTGAGATCATAAGAAAGATAACCAAAGATCCAATCCCTGGTGCTTTCCTGATATTCCCGAAGCCGATCGAAAGCGCCATGAGCATCAGTTTTTATTGCAGTAAAAGCCTGAGCGGCCAAAATTTGATCAAAATTTGAAGTTTTTTGGGGATAATTATTGCTGTCCATCCAAACAATCTCGTCAAATTGATCGCTCCAGCTAAGCAGTTTCTTTTTAAATTTTGTGGAATTACTTAAATGATATTCTTTTATTTTACGCACTTAACTTTCAATTTCGTGTGCAAAGGTAGTCAGGACATCTTCTATCCCCAAATCCAGGATCTCATTTAGCACTTTATCATCTTCAAAATTATCTTTAAACGAAGGAAAACTAAAGCTTTCTATCATTTGGCCTCCAAATCTCGGTAAGATTTCTTTGGTATAATCCAAAGCTGCTGCGGCACCTCGGGCACCATTTGAGGTGCTAGTGAGCAAAATTTTCTTTTCAGCCAGAAAATTCCTATCTATTCTCGAAAGCCAATCAATCAAATTCTTGAAAAATGCCGAAACATTACCATTGTGTTCATTTACCGAAATAATTAAAGCATCATGTTCAGCTATTAAATTTTTTATTACCTGCACATCTACCGGAAAACCTCGCTCCTTTTGGAGATCTTCGCTGTACATTGGAATTTCAAAATCGTTAAGCCGAATGATCTTCACCTCATGACCCTGAATCCGTTTTGCAATGTGGGTTAAAAATCGATGGTTGATAGAAGTACTGCTGTTTGAACCTGCAAAGGCTAAGATGTTTTTCATATGTTGATTCTTATTGTTTTTTATAGGTCATATGTAATTCGCATATCTTCAGCGGGATATGTATCGTGTTTCCGTTATGCTCATTTCATATAATTTATTTGAAAGTTATCAAAATTACCTAAAATTTTATTAGAGTTGAAAAACTATCATCTGATTTAAGATATTTTTATGTCGATAATTTTATCCCAGATACCAATTATTCTGTATTAAAAGTGGTG
>JBBRGD010000085.1:0-7253 GCA_038241065.1 Flavobacteriales bacterium | reverse complement strand
GATCCTTGCATAATTTTTCGGAACGGTAATTTGGTAATTGTATAAACCTTTTATAATATAGCCTATTGACCTTGGGGAGTGCGCTCCCTTAATCCATTCGGAACATTTTAGAAAGCAGGTTAAGGCTTTCTCCCCAATTTTATCCGGCAAAATATCCTTTAGGGATACAACCACTCCTAAAGCCCAGACTGCCCTTGAATTTGAATCCTCCAGATTTACCTCATCATTTTTGCTGTGTACCTTGTCATTTTTATCAATATAGTTCACAAATGTCCCCTGAGGCATCTGGCAGCGTTCAATAAAGTCTAGGTAAATTCCTATATATATTAGATCTTCTTCACTTTTAAATAGCTGGTAATGCATGCAAATTGCGATCAAAGCGCGAGCATTATCATCTAATGTATAACCAGAGTTGAGATCCGGAATATTTATTTTTGAGAACTGAATAATTCCCCTGTTGGTTGTAAGGGTTTTAAAATGGTCAAGTTTGATTTCAGGGTAATCAAATTTGATAGGTAGAGATGATTTTAGAATTTTATGGTAAAGAAAGCTGTGTTTAACAGCGGTATTCTCCCAGGAATATGCATTTGCCTTTTGAAATGCATGGAAACTCATGAATTTTCTCAGTTTTTGGTTTGAAAGTAACTCTATGCAATTTTTTGCCAGCTTTTCATAATCTCCAATATTGATGATATAACCAGCATCCCTGGTAAGGATTTCCCTTGTGTGGGGAATTGATGTTGCAATTATTGGACACGCGCAACTCATGGCATAGGTGAAAGTGCCGCTTACGGCCTGGTTGGGATCTTTTGAGGTAAATAAATAGATATCTGTTGCCCAAAGAAGCTCTAAAAGTTTCGATAATTTTAAATAACGGTTTATGAAAATTACATTTCTGGAAATTTTCAATTCATCTACCAACCCTAATAAATAATTGCGATACTCATCACCATCATCCTTAATGTTGTTTGGGTGGGATTTTCCTATAACCAGATAGAGAACTTCCGGACGGTGCCTGATTATCTCAGGCAAAGCTTTTAAGGCTGTTTCTATACTTTTTCCAGAGCCTAATAACCCAAAAGTAGAAAGGAGCAATCTACCTTTAAAGCCATTTTTTTCCTTCAATTTATTGGTATCTGCCCATCTCACAAGATGGGTTCCGTGAGGAATATATTCAATTTTTTGTGAATCTATTTGATATTCTTCTTCCAGGATCTTAATTGAAGAACGGGTCATCACAATAATAGAAGCGGCGTAAGATGCGAGTTCCTTTACTGCTGCTCTTAATTCTTCATTAGGATTGGATAAAACCGTGTGGAATGTAAAAATTACGGGGATATTTATCACTTTCAGAAAATCGAATAAATAGTTTCCATAGGAGCCTCCAAACAAACCGAATTCATGCTGGATATGGACTAATTTTATTGTCCTCTCCAGATTTACCTTCCGGGCAATTTTAGTATACTCTTCACGCACATCAGGATTCAGAATATATTCGGAGGCAGAGCCGGTTTTGTCTCCCCTTTTTAAATCGCATTGAATACAGGTAAAGGTCTGGCTAAATCCTTTGTAAATAGCGTTGGCCATATCAGTAGTATAAGTCGCAATTCCGCACTCTGTTGGTGGGAAACTTGACATAAGTAATATTTTGGAGACTGAGGGCATGTTGTTCAATTTTTTTGATGTTTAAGTTCATTTAACAAAGTTCTGATTGACATTGAGTCAACAGCAGTAGAGAGGTCGACAGCTCCATAAAAGATATAAAGTTCATCATTTAAAAGGGCGCTTCCTGAGGGGAATACAACATTGTTGAATACTCCCACCTTTTCATAGGGCTCCGTTGGTTCAAATAAGAGCTTTTTAAGGTGATCCAGTACTTTACATGGATTATCAATATCCAATAGAGCCGCGGCAGCGTAATAAATAAGGCCATCAGGAGAAGTTTGTGCAGCATATTCATTAAAGGTGAATTTTGGGGTAATAATTCCTTTTCTCTCAAAAGTTTTCAGATCTTTTGAAGTAGCATACGCGCCAAATACATTGACACCATCAAAAGCCGCAAAGCTCAAATAATAAGTGTCCTCTATTTTTGTGATCCTCGGATCTTCTGTTCCTTTAAATTCCTGACTGTTTCCAGAGGAAAAAATAGGATTTGTACTTCTCTCGATTATATCTAAAGGACCATCTAATTTGCAATATCCTATGGAAGAGAAGTTGCATTTCCTGAAAGCTATAGCTCTGTATAAAATGTGCAGAAATTCATCTTCCCTGATGGCTGCGGGATTAAACCCCCCTTCATTTTCAAAACTTCTTTCAGTCTTTTCCAGGATAACTCCATCTTTTTTTACCAATGGATACATTTTTTGTTTTTTATGTTTTTACCGCGAATTTCAAATGTTTAAATTTGCCTAATAAATATTTGTAATCCTATGATATTTATCATTTTACAAAATAAATGATTGTTTTATTGAGCCTATTTAAACTTAGTTAGTAACAATTAATTTAATAATCTTTTATCCCGCACGAAGTAGGAGTTAATAAAATTTTAATCAAAAAATAATCTAAACCAATGCATCCATAACAATGGTAACATTTAAGGTTTGGAGCAATGTTGATCTGTGAAGAGCAATACCAAAAGTTACTAAAAATGGAAGTCAATATTGAATTTGTAATAATGGCATCCAGTGAATCAAAGATAGGAGATGTTTCGAAAAAACTAAAAAAATTAACTGAAACTTATGACTGGATTATTAAAGCTGATGTATAATCTAAACTGGAAATCGATCGGGCGATGAACCAATAAGTTCATAAAATTTTAAGTTCTAAAATTCCTAAAGTAATGGAACACAATTTTTCTGGAGACAAGTCCGTATTTTTTTAACTTAAACAGCTAATTTTAATGAAACCATTCTTTGATGATTCATAGCAGTCGATATTTATTTTTCTTTTTACTCAAAGTAATTCAAACATCATCATGCACTTTAAGTACAAATTCAGTATTTAAAAAAAGACTTCCCGAAATTCCCAAATTTTGTAAATAAACAGTAATAAAAATCCTAAAGCCACTACAAATTCCATAAAACTTGAGGCCAAAAAACCAATAAATGACCCGAAAGCTGCTTTTAATGCCAATCTGGAATTGGATTTATTGACTATTTCCCCTATAAAAGCCCCCACGAACGGGCCTATTATAATCCCGAAAGGAATGGGAGCTACAATACCCAAAACAAGGCCGATGGTGGCTCCTATCATCCCAAGTTTACTTCCTCCAGAGTATTTGGTTCCCAAAGCGGGAATTATCAGGTTTAGGCCATAAATTAGAGCTGCCACACCAAAAGTGACTCCCAAAAACCAGTAATTCACAGGAATTGAAGGAGCAAGGTGCAACAATAAAAGTCCTGCCCAGCTTATGGGAACTCCAGGCATAAAAGGTAAAATGCTGCCTAAAAGGCCCAAAATCATTAATAGGGCACCAAGAGAAACCAGAAGTAGATCCAATTAGTTGGACCGGTCTTTAAAGGAAAGGTCATCCTGACTCAAACCATTGTTAAGATCGGTTTGGGAAGCGGGCTTTGGAGACTTTCTATTCTTTAAAAATTTTAAAAATTCCTTTACAGTTTCATCGGAGGCGGAATCCAGGAACTCATTAAATTCCTTTCTGATTTGTTCTTTATCCATTTTACTTAGTTTTAAACTCTGCAAAAATACGAATTTTAATAAGGCGTATTTCAATTTTAAAATTTTTAGCTTTTCTTGTTTTCCGAAATTTAATTAATAAACAAAAAGGAATTAAACTCAAACTTACTTTTTCCGCTAATGATAATATTAATCAATCCTTCCTGTTTTCTTCCACTGAGATTTACAAATCTCTTCTTCTTGCCCTTCCAACAATTATAAAATCCAACCTGAATTAAAGTTATCTCACCACCAAATCTTTATTGTGTGTTATTATTATTGGATTAAATGAATTCAAAGTCCCTCAAGGTTGTAAGTTTTAGTAATTTTAGGCTTGCTTGCCCAAAACAGGAATTTTATGAAAAATACAATAAGACCCTATGTATTAGCCGAAGCCAATTGGAAACAGGTAAAATATGAAGATTTTACCATAGCAGTTTTGCCGTGGGGAGCCACCGAAGCTCATAACTATCACCTTCCCTATGGCACTGATAATACTTTAGGGGAAGAAATTTCTCTTGAAGCCGCAAGAAAAGCTTGGGAGAAAAATGCCAGGCCACTGGTTTTGCCCACAATCCCTTTTGGGGTGAATACAGGGCAAATGGATGTGAAGTTGTGTATGAATATGAGCCCAAGCACGCAATATGCTGTTTTAAAAGATATAGTCCAGGTGTTGGACAGGCATAAAATTAGAAAACTGGTGATCGTAAACGCGCATGGCGGAAACAATTTTAAGCAAGTGATCAGGGAATTGAGCCTTGAATTTCCGGAAGTCTTTGTCTGTTCTTTAAACTGGTGGACAGTTACCGATGCCAAACCATATTTTGATGATCCCGGAGATCACGCGGGGGAATTGGAAACTGCGGTTATGATGCATTTAACGCCAGATCTGGTTTTAAGTTTGGAAGAAGCCGGGGATGGCAAGGCGAAAACCTTTAAAATTAAAGGCCTTAAAGAAGGTTGGATAAGTGCCCAAAGGGAGTGGACAAAAGTCACGGAAGATACCGGCGTTGGAAACCCCAAAAAAGCCACCGCAGAAAAGGGAAAAAAATTCTTCAATGATACAACCGATCTAATTGCCGGGTTTTTTGAAGATTTGCACCAGGCAGATTTAAATGATATGTACGAATAAATTTTTCAAAATAAATATGGTAAAAGCTTTACTCTATATTTTCGGGTTTTTAATTGTGGGGGAATTGATCCGGTATATTTTTAATATCCCCATTGCTGGAAATATTATTGGGATGCTCCTTATTTTTATCGCTTTGCGCCTTAAAATACTAAAATTAAAGGATGTGAAACCGGCATCAGACAAACTCATTAAATACCTCGTTTTATTCTTTATTCCCTATGGAGTAGGCCTAATGGTTTATTTCAAACTTATTCAGCCTTTCTGGCTTCCAATTGCAGTTGCCGTAATTGTCAGTTCAGTGATCACTTTATATGTTACAGCGATCATCATGGAAAAATTCGGAAAATGAAAGAGATTTTTCAACTTCCCGTTTTTGGCGTTTTTATTACGCTTCTGGCCTTTGTCGTTGCCGTACAAATTAAAAATAAATGGAATTATATCCTGTTCAACCCTGTTCTTTTAGCTATTAATTTTATCATTATTTTCCTTCTTGTTTTTAATGTAAATTTTGAAGATTATAACAACGGAGGTAAATTTTTAAGCTTTTTTCTTGGTCCGGCGGTGGTGGCACTTGGGGTGTTTTTCTATGAAAAATATGCTGAGGTCAAACAAAACCTGAAGCCATTTTTAATTGCCGTTACCGCAGGAGGTGTAAGTGGGATTTTGAGTGTGGTTCTTATTTTGGTCCTCTTTAAGGTTCCGGATTTTATTGTTCAATCCTTAGCGGCAAAATCTGTTACAGCACCTATTGCTATTGAAATAACCAAACTTGTTGACGGAGTTCCGGAAATTACCGCGAGTATTGTTATTGCGGTTGGTATCTTTGGGAATGCTTTTGGGCCTTTGATTTTAAGGTCTTTAGGTATAAGGAATAAAATAGCGATTGGTACCTCACTGGGAACTGCGGCACACGCCATAGGTACGGCACGGGCTTTCGAAGAAGGAAAATTGCCGGGAGTTTACAGCGGTCTCGCTATGTGCCTCAACGGAATTATTACAGCGCTTTTAGCACCCTATATCCTCGATTTGTTTTTGCTGTTTTAAGATTTCATCTGTTTATATTTATTATTTGTAGATGTAAAATCCCTATAAACATTTCTTTGTGCGACAAGCTTATTAGTCAAGGATGTTTCATTTATAATTCGTCCTATGAGTGCGCAGGATTCCTTCATAGCGATTAGAATGACATACCCGGGTATGTTTTTTTTGTCATTCAAAATGAGCTTTTGGGCGTTCCCCTCCCTGCGGTCGGGTCGGGCTTTACTCTTGTAGTTTTAAAAATGAAAAAACCATTTTTAAAAGCTACCGCTGCAATCCCTAACGCTTGTAGATTCGCGGTATATTCGTTGAATCGTTTAATCGTTGATTCGTTTAACCGTTCAGTAGGTCATTGCGAATCAAATGAAGCAATCTTTTTGTAATTATGGAATAACTGTATCGCTTTGTTCCACTTTTTAACGACACACCACAATTCAACAGTTAAACAATTACACATTCATATTCGTTTAATCGTTCAGTAGGTCATTGCGAATCAAATGAAGCAATCTTTTTGTCATTCTGTCCTAGCTTTTGGGCGAGGAAGAATCCCTAACCAGAGGAGAGTTTGTATTATTTTAATTGAAATTAAGATGGTTATCATTCAGCATATTGAATAACAGATTGCTAAGTTTTGCTTATTTTTGAATAATATTAGTCCAGAACTCAACTCTATGAGAAAATTTTTACTCTTGATACTTTTTCCAATTTTGGCCGGCTGCAATAATTTTGAAACCAAGAAAATTTCTTCAAAAGAAGTCCTGGATCAAGAATCTAAAACTTTGAACTGGAAAGAAGTGGATGAATATCCCACCTTCGAAAACTGTAAAAACATCGATGAATTAACCAAATCCCGAGAATGTTTTGAAGCAACATTAGCCAATTCCATTTACGCGTATTTGGCTAGGCAGGAACCAATAGTTACCCAAGCAATTGACGACACTTTGATTTTATATCTCGAGATCACCAAAACCGGCAAGCCATTAATCGATTCGGTTTTTGTGGATACCGTTGTCAAAAATCAGCTTCCCGACCTTAAATTATGGTTACAGCAAAGCTTAGATTCCCTTCCAAAAATCTATCCTGCTATCAAACGCGGAATCCCGGTTTCAAGCGCTTTTAAAATGCCTATTGTAATCAAGGCAGAGTAAACGGAAAACTAATTCAAAGTTTAAAATTCAAAATTCAAAGTCCAAAGTCCAAAGTTCAAAATTTTTTACGCTGAGTAAACCTTTATCATGAACAGGCATAGGTATCATCTCTCTTATCTCTTATCTCTTCTCTTGGTTCTTGACTAAGACTTCCTCCCTTTCCATTCATAACCGGAAAACAATGACGAAATTGCGATATAACTAGAGAAAACCGGGTAGATAAAACTGCACCAGAAATAATTTCGAAGGGCATCTTTCCT
>JBBRGD010000084.1:0-7295 GCA_038241065.1 Flavobacteriales bacterium | reverse complement strand
TTATTGGCAACGCAAAAAAAACTGTGGAGGCTGCCAAAAAATCATTAAATGAATAGACGAATGTTGGCCATATTGGCCGCTACCGGAGCAAGTACAATCTATGGGGTAAATCATACCATCGCCAAAGAATTGATGCCTGCTTACATTGAGCCTTTCGGATTTATCCTGCTGCGGGTTACCGGTGCCGCCATTTTATTTTGGCTGATTGGCTTCTGGGGACCAAAAGAAAAAATTGCTTCTGGGGACTGGCTTAGAATTATTGGTTGTGCCATTTTTGGAATGGCAATCAATATGTTGGTATTTTTTAAAGGCCTCAGTTTGACATCACCCATTAACAGTTCAGTGATAATGACTATTTCCCCCATCCTGGTGTTGATGATGGCCGCCCTATTGATCCACGAACGAATCACATGGTTAAAAACTGCCGGCATCATCACTGGTTTGGCCGGGGCATTGACACTTGTATTTTTTACAACTCAAACTACCGTGAACGCACCAAATATTCCCTTGGGAAATCTATTTGTGATCTTGAATGCGCTTTCTTATGGCATCTATTTGATCATGGTTAAACCATTAACCGCCAAATATCACCCCTTTACACTTATGAAATGGTTGTTTTTATTTGGAGTTATTGTAAATTTCCCAATCTCTATTTCAGAATTTTTAGATGTTGAATGGACTTCCATTCCGGTTCACGCGCTTTGGAAATTTGGGTTTGTGGTAGTGTGCACAACGTTTTTAACCTATTTGTTGAACATCTTTGCGCTGAAAGAATTATCTGCTTCCGGTTTAAGTGCTTTTATTTATCTTCAACCTCTTGTGGCGATTGCATTTGCAATTGGCACAGGAGCCGATTCGCTTAGTGCCGTGAAAATTACAGCAGCAATATTGGTGTTTTCAGGAGTTTATATGGTTACCAAAAAACCAAAGCCTATAGCGAGTACACCTCAACATCCTTAGGTTTTCTCCCAAATTTTCTGGAGTCTTCTCTGGTAAGGACCCTGAAATCTTCAGTATGAGTGAGATTGTTTAAATTTTCATACAATTCAGAAGGTAATCCAACCAGTTTTCGCGCATTTAAATCGATCCAGCCACCCATCATTTCACAACTCGCAAAATTATGGCCTTTGTGATCATAAAAATTATGGATAAATTCAAAATACATTCCGTCTTCAGAAAGTCCTTTTAGCTGAAGGCTCACCTTCACCGGTTTCCCCGCAAAAACCTCCTGGAAATAATAGATGTGTTCATAAAATGCTACAGGACCAATATTGTGAATGTCCAGTTCTTTTTGCCCGAATCCGTTTTCCATTAAAAATCCCATCCGGGTATGGCTCATAAAATTGATAAATGCTGAATTTGCCAAGTGCCGGTTTGCATCTAAATCACTCCATCTTATATCAAATTCCTTTACGTACATAAATACCTGTTTTTCGCAAAAATACAAATTATTATTATGCACGCATACTAGTTTTTATTTGTTTAAATTTCGAAGCCTTCAAATTATTTGTTTAATTTGGATTCTATGCCAATACTAAAAAACAGATATTTCCCGCCGGTCCAATTCAGAAATTGCCATGTTTCAACAATTTACGCGGCCATGTTCAGAAGGGTTCCCCCGGTAGTACAAACCAGGGAACGAATGGAACTGGAGGATGGGGATTTTCTGGATCTGGACTGGAGCTATTCCTTTTCAGGAACTTCAAAAAAGGTATTGGTTATTTTGCACGGCCTGGAGGGAAATGCCCAACGCCCTTACATTCTAGGTCTTGCCAGCTATTTTAACCAAAATGGATGGGACGTCGCCGCCCTCAATTTCAGGGGATGCAGCGGGGAGATAAACAGGTTATACAAATCTTATAACGCCGGAGCCAGTTCTGATCTGGATTTGGTTATTTCCCATATTATCTCAAGAAACCAATATATCAGCCTCGCACTTAACGGATTCAGCCTGGGTGGAAATTTAATTCTGAAGTATTTAGGCGAAGGAAATAAATTGCCAACCCAACTTAAAGCGGCGGTAGCCATTTCTGCTCCCTGCGATTTGCATGGTTCGCTTAAAAAACTTGAAGAACCTAAAAACAGGATCTATTCCGGACGCTTTGTCAAAAAATTAAAAGAACAATTATATCTCCGTGAAAAACATTTTCCGAAGAACCTTCAAAAACAACAAATTTCAGCCTGTAAAAACCTGTTTTCAATAGATGATCTTTACACCAGCAAGGCTCATGGTTTTGAAAACGCCATCGATTATTATCAAAAAAACAGTGCTTCACAGTTTATCCCCAATATTAGCATTCCCACTCTGCTCATCAATGCAAAGGATGACAGTTTCCTTTCTGCTTCGTCTTCCCCGGTAACAATTGCTGAAAACAACCCGAATTTTTATCTGGAAATGCCGGATCATGGAGGACATGTTGGATTTCTTCAGAATAAAAAACAAACCTACACCGAAGAACGGGCATTAGAATTTATAGAATCTTTTATATAAAAAAACAGACGAAAGAATGTAGATAATAGATGATATACTATTAAGTTGATCCATAAATTGATAGAGAATTTTATGTGTCAATATATTGCCATCAACTTAATAAAAATAGACCTTCCCACAGTTTCTTTGTGCTATTGAAGATTTGTTTACCTTTGCGCAACTTTATAAAAAATCAAGCATGATTCAGTCTATGACCGGTTTTGGAAAAAGCCTTTTGCAACTTCCATCCAAGAAAATTACAGTAGAAATAAAATCGCTTAACAGCAAAAGCCTGGACCTCAACGCAAGGATCCCGGGACAATATCGAGAAAAGGAATTGCCTTTGCGCACTCTAATTGCCAAATCACTCACCCGTGGAAAAGTTGATTTTTCATTATATGTTGAAGTTACAGGCGAAGAAACCACAGCTTCAGTTAATCCTGCAGTGGTTAAAAAATACATCCAGCAATTAAGAGCGATCGTGGATGGGGATGAAACCGAACTCCTAAAAATGGCAGTTCGTATGCCCGATGTCCTGAAAACTGAGCGGGAAGAAATAGATGAAACTGAATTTGCCTCTATTGAAGATGCTGTTAATGAAGCTTTGGAAGAAATAAACAAATTCAGGGATGATGAAGGAAGTGCCCTTGAAAAGGACTTGAAATTCAGGGTCGCTATTATTGAAAATTTACTTGTTGAAATTATCGCCATGGATCCGGAAAGAATTGCGGGAGTCAGGGAGCGATTGGCAAAAGGAGTCGCCGATTTGAAAGAAAAAGTAGATGAAAACAGGTTTGAGCAGGAACTGGTTTATTACATTGAAAAGTTTGATATCACCGAGGAAAAGGTGCGTTTGGACAATCACCTCAAATATTTCAAAGAAACACTGGACTCTGAAGATTCCAACGGCAGGAAATTAGGATTTATCTCTCAGGAAATGGGTAGAGAAATCAACACTATTGGCAGCAAATCGAATTTTTTCCCGATGCAGCAATTGGTAGTTCAGATGAAAGATGAACTGGAAAAAATAAAAGAACAACTTTTAAACGTACTTTAAAATGAAAACCGGTAAACTAATTGTATTCTCGGCACCTTCAGGATCAGGAAAAACCACCATTGTAAGACACTTACTCTCCAAAACGGAGTTGAACCTGGACTTCTCGATCTCGGCAGCTTCCAGACCTCCAAGAGAGGATGAAGTAGACGGAAAAGATTATTATTTTCTCTCTTTGGGAGATTTCAAGAAGAAGATAAAAAACGATGAGTTTTTAGAATGGGAAGAAGTATACCGGGATAATTTTTACGGAACACTAAAAACCGAAATCGATAGGATTTGGGCTTCCGGAAAAAACGTGATCTTTGATATAGATGTTGTGGGCGGACTGGATATTAAGCACATTTATCCGGAGAAAACCCTGGCTGTATTTGTCAAACCTCCCAGCATAGAAGAATTAAAGATCCGCTTAAAAAAACGCAAGACTGAATCGGAAGATAAAATAAATATGCGGGTTGCAAAGGCTTCTATAGAACTTGCCACGGCTCCCCAATTTGACTTTATTATTGAAAACAACAACTTACAAAAAGCACTGGACGAGGCCTATACTTTGGTTTCTGATTTTATGAATACAGATAAATAAGGAGAATGAGAAAGAAAATCGGGCTTTACTTTGGGACTTTTAATCCTATTCATATTGGGCACATGATCATTGCCAATTATATGGTGGAATTTTCAGATTTAGATGAAATCTGGATGGTGGTAACCCCGCAAAACCCCTTTAAGAAAAAAAGCAGTTTGCTCGATAACAACCACCGGCTGGAATTGGTTTATATCGCCTGTGAAAAATACCCGAAATTAAAACCCTGTAATGTTGAGTTTAAACTCCCCCAACCCAGTTATACTATCAATACCCTTGTGCAATTGGAAGAAAAATATCCGGACCTGGACTTTTCTCTGATAATGGGTGAGGATAATTTAAAGAGTTTTCACAAATGGAAAAACTATGAAGTAATTCTTGAGCGGTGTTTTATATATGTGTATCCAAGGCTTTCCAGCGGAATGGTGGAAAATCAATTTAAAGATCATCAAAAAATTCACAGGGTAGAGGCGCCAGTTGTGGAAATTTCTTCCACATTTATAAGAAAGGCAATTAAGGCAAGAAAAAGTATTACACCCATGTTACCGGAAAAAGTATGGGAATATATAGACAGGATGAATTTTTACAAAGAAAAAACTGTTTAAAAAATTTTTTTGAACATCTTGTTGATTAAATGATCCTACTTTTTTCATGGTGGAACAATAACCTTGCACTTCGACTGCGCTCAATGGTATATTCTCAAATTTTTTAAACAGCTTTTATCATATTATTTTTTCAATGTCGGGATTCGCAGGACTTGTCCCGGGTATATTTTATCAGGATCTTTGAGCATTGGTTTATTGGCTTCAAATATCTCAGAATACTTATTTGCATTTCCGTAATGTTCTTTTGCTATTTTACTCAGGGTTTCCCCTCTTTCCACGGTATGAAAAACAGATTCAGGCTCTTTGTTTTCCACCGTTAAATTATCTTCCACCCGGGAAATTCCTTCTACATTTCCAACTACTAAAATCACTTTTTCACGGGTTGACTGTTTATCTGCATGTCCGGAGAGGATGGCGAGATCATCTTTGATTGTAATTTTGAGGTTTTCAACCTTTAAATTTAAATCACGAATGGTTTCTTCGAGTTTTCTTGAAGCTTTTTCGTTTTCAATGCTTTCTTCTTTTTGCCTGTCCACGGCTACTTTTGTAGTAACTCCTTTAGTCTCTTTTCCTGCTCCAAAAATCTTAGCCCCGGACTCCTTAATAAATTTAAATATTCCCATTTTCTTTATATTAATTGCATTTGTAAAGTACAAAATTAACTTTATTCCACAATTGTTAAAACTATTAAATTTTTGTTAGTTTTTGATTTAAATCAAAAAACAGCGCCATGTATACGATATACACGGCGCTGTTCAACTAAATAACCAACCAAAAAACTAATCCAAAACTGATAAAAAAACCAGCCTTGCATTTTATTAAAATATAACGGAAAAAACCCCTATTTAATTGTGGACAACAAACATAAAAATCCAAATTATTTACATTTCTTTGAAATTTGTGTATTTTTGTCTCGAATATAAAATATTATGAATAACACTCCCAAATTTGGTGTAATCGGCGGCGGAAGCTGGGCCACGGCTATAGTCAAGATGTTAAGCGAAAATATTGATGAAATTCAATGGTATATGCGCAACACTATAGCAATAGATCATATTAAAACCCATAAACACAACCCTAATTATTTAAGTTCGGTAGAATTTGACGTGAGCAAACTGCGCTTAAGCAATGATATTAATGAAGTTGTAAAGGCTTCAGATTATTTGATATTCGCCATTCCTTCGGTTTTTATTAAAAAAGAACTGGAAAAATTGAAAGTACCTTTAAAAGATAAAATTCTTTTTTCAGCTGTTAAAGGAATAGTTCCCGAAACCAGTTTAATTGTTGGGGAACATCTCCACAAGGAATTCCATATTCTGGAGGAAAATTTTGGAACCATCTCAGGTCCTTGTCATGCTGAGGAAGTCGCTTTGGAACGGCTTTCTTACCTCACAATTTCCTGCAAAGATGAAAAAAAGGCGGAAATTGTGGCAAAATATTTAAGCAGCGAATACATTACCTGCAAAACTAGTGATGATGTTACCGGTACAGAATATGCGGCAATGCTCAAGAATATCTATGCCGTTGCGGCAGGAATTGCTCATGGATTGGGTTATGGAGACAACTTCCAAAGTGTATTGATGAGCAATGCAATTCGAGAAATGAAGAAATTCATTAAAAAAGTGCATAAAATGAAGCGTAATATCAATGATTCCGCATATCTGGGAGATCTATTGGTTACAGGATATTCCGTTTTTAGCCGAAACCGCACCTTTGGAAATATGATAGGAAAAGGTTACACCGTAAAAAGCGCCAATATGGAAATGAGCATGGTTGCTGAAGGTTATTATGCCACAAAAGGCGCTTATAATATGAATAAGGAAAAAGGTGCTAAAACCCCTATTATAAACGCGGTTTACAGCATTTTGTACGAAGACAAAGATCCCAAAAAAGTCTTTGAGAAATTAGCCGAAAAACTCGATTAATCAACCTGAATTAATAACATTTCCCTTAAATTTTAAATTTCATTCTTTGGATTTCCTTCGGGTTTCCTAGTAATTATATGAATAACTCCATAGTTAAAGGCAGTTTATTGGTTGCTTTAGGGGCTTCCAGTTATGGAATGCTAACCACATTTGTGAAAATGGCTTACGCCGAAGGATTTACCTCCTATGAAATTATTTTTTCACAAATGATCCTTGGTATGTTTGGTCTTGTAATTATTAACCTTCTGTTTGTTAAAGGAAAGAGTACATCCCAATTTGAACCTAAATCAAAAAGCATCTTAAAATTGATGGCTGCAGGCACTTCCCTTGGCCTTACCAGTACATTTTATTATTTTGCGGTTAAGTACATCCCGGTTTCTATTGGGATCGTACTATTAATGCAAAGCGTTTGGATGGGTGTTTTTTTGGAAGGTATCATCAATAAGAAAAAACCTTCATTAAATAAAATTATTGCGGTAATAGTAATTTTGGCAGGAACCGTTCTGGCTACCAATATGTTGTTTAGCAGTATTGAACTCGACTGGCGTGGCATTGGCTGGGGAATGCTGGCGGCAATTTCATACACGATCACCATTTACACCTCAAACACAGTTTCCTTGCAGTTACATTCGCTTAGAAGAAGCCTATGGATGCTTTTGGG
>JBBRGD010000083.1:0-7305 GCA_038241065.1 Flavobacteriales bacterium | reverse complement strand
ATGCGGGATCTAAGCAAGGCATAGATAAATCCGAAACCCAACAAAATAAAAAATATGCTGAATAATATGAACAAAGTTCTCATTTCCCATAACTCTTCTCCAAAAACGAAATAAAAAACAAAAGGTAAGGCTATAGCAATTAATGTTAACAGGATAAAATTGAGGTAAATAGGAAACCGCTCTAATTTGGTTAAATTCAGTTTAAAGTTTTTAATAACGTATTCCACGTAGAAAGCGGTTGTCACAGCCAACGGAATTATGGCAGGAAGTAAATACCGACTTTTCTTTTCGGGAATTACAGATAATAAAACTACCGTAATCAGGGTCCAGAGCAGGTAAAACTTGTAGGCTTTAAGGTTGGAGACCCTGGATTTTAAATACGGGTAAAACAAGCCAATTAAGGCTGGAATTGTCCAGATGCCGCTTTGGATAAAGAAATTCCAATAATACCAAAATGGACGTACGTTGTAATTTAACCAGCGACCACTCTCCTGTTCGGCAATTTCATTAAAAGCCTGAGCATCATAATGATGAACGAAAATCGTCCACCAGGTTCCGATGATTAATCCTACCCCGATAAAAATTGCCAGCAGCTTCCATTTGGAGCCGAGTTCCTTAATTTTATAAATAACTGAGTAGCTGATTAAAAATGGGATAAACAGGGCGTATAATGATACAGGGCCTTTGCTTAACAGGGAGGCGCCAAACAATAACCCGGCAAGTATGGCATAAGATCTTTGGTGTTTGGTAGAGGTAAACATCAGTACAAAAAAATAGCAGCAGCCCATCATAAAACTATGAGTGAAAATATCCCATTGACCTTCCCTTCCCAAGGTGACGATAAAAAAGGAAGTCATTAAAATTATGGATGCCCCAAAGGCCAGGGATCTTTGTATGTTTAGCTTTAATTGAAGTTTATAAAAAATAAGAACCAGCATAAGTGCGCTCAACGCGGCTGGCAATCTATAAGCAAAAAGGTTTTGAATTCCGAAAAGCCAGGCAGAAATTGCAGTTAACCAGGTGGGTAAAGGCGGTTTTTCATAACGTGGAAGCTCGTTCATGGTAGTGAGGATCCAGTTGTTATGAGTGAGCATTTCCCGTGCGGTTATAAAATTTCGGGCCTCCATAATGTTGACAAACAAAGCGTCCAGATTTGCGAGAAAGATCAATGATCCTAAAACAATCAACAGGGGGAAATAAGGTAAATTTTTAGAATTATAATTTGGCATATTTTCGACTTAAAATGATGTTTCTTGTATAGATCAAAATTCCCATAATATGACCGATAAATAAGACTGGATCTTTTCTGATAATAGCATAAACTAAAATCATCAACGATCCTATAAGACTGAGAAACCAAAATCCCAGAGGCAGAACAGATTCCTTCATTCTTTCGGAATATATCCATTGATAGAGAAACCGAAGGTTGAAAATAATTTGTGCAGTAGATCCCAATATCAATAACCAGAAGGGAATGGCGTCATTAAAAAGCAACTTTTGTATGTCGTAGGTACTGTTATTATAGGAATAAATAATTATCAGCACCGGGAAAAAGTACAAAAAGATCCTTAAAAACTTATGGAGTTTCTTCCATTCGCCTTGTAATTGCAGGTTTCGGATATAGATGAAGTATGTAATTGCCTGGCCGAGCATGATAGAAAAATCATTTCTTAAGTAGCCATAAATAAAGAGCAAAAAAGAGGCGATCAAACTCAGTTTCCAGAACACGGAAGGGGTTAATACTTTCTTGCTTTTTTCAGAAATAAACCACTGTATGAAAAGCCTTCCGGAAAACAATATTTGTGCGGCAAATCCTATGCTGTAAATTTGCCAGCTACTCATCTTTTTTGATCACTTTATAGTTGATGTAGCTTCTTCTCATCCAGAGATAAGCAAAGCAGTCTACCAGGGGACCCGCAAGTCTGTTTAAAATAAAAAACTTTGGGGTTCCTGCAATCCTGGGGTAATGGCGTACAGGAATTTGTTTTATTTTTCCTTTTTGCAACAGGATCATAGCCGGTAAAAACCGGTGAAGGCCTTTAAACATTGGGATCCGTTTGGCATAATCGGCTTTTATTACCTTTAAGGGGCATCCGGTATCGTCCATTCCATCCTGAGTAAAGCTTCTCCTTATAAGGTTGGCAATGGTGGAAGATATATTCTTCTTAAAAGAATCTTTTCTGTTGGTCCTCACCCCGGTTACCAAGTCAAATTCCTCAATATGTTCAAGCAAAAGGTTGAAATCTTCAGGATCAGTTTGCAGGTCGGAATCTATGTAACCTATCAGCGGAGTTGTGCAATAATCAAAACCTGCTTTTATGGCGGCGCTTAAACCTTGATTTTGTTCAAAAGAGATATAATTAAATGCTGTGTTTCGTATACAAATGTCTTTGATCAGGGGTAAACTTTTATCAGAAGAACCATCATTTACAAAAAGAACACGGGTTCTTTTATGGGCGATATTTAAGTATTTTTTCAATTCCTGCTCTACCCTTATCAGGTTTTCTTCTTCATTATAAAGCGGGACAATAATCGTAAATTCGTAATCCATAAAGCATTTAGATATTCATTGCAAATGTACCAATAAATATAAATTCCAGGTCATAAATCATTATAAGCTGAAAAAACATTGAAATTTATAGAATCATCGTAATTTTGCGCCAACCTGCAAGGGGATCCCAATTGAAACCGGGATTGTATTGAAAAAATGTAGCTGTGGATTGTAATTGGCAGCTCTGATCAAAAAAAATATAATAAACAGATGAAAGTATTGGTTACCGGAGCAGCCGGATTTATAGGATCACATATGGCTGAGCGGCTTCAAAAGGAAGGTCACTATGTAATTGGGATTGATAATTATTCCGATTATTACGATGTTTCTTTAAAAAAGCGCAACGCTGAGGTCCTGGCAGAAAAAGGAATACAAATTCTCAAAATAGACTTGCGGGAAATGTCCGGGTATGAAAATTTATCCTTAGATTTTGATCTTATCATTCATTTTGCCGCCCAGCCGGGCATTTCTTCCTCCAGCACTTTTGAGGAATACCTGACAAATAATATAATCGCTACGCAAAATCTGCTGATTTTTGTGAAGCGAAATAAAATCCTCAAACATTTTTTTAATATTGGGACCTCTTCCATCTACGGATTGGAAGCTACTTTTCCTGAAACCCAAGTTCCCAAGCCGGCATCATGGTATGGAGTGACAAAATTGGCAGCAGAACAACTGGTTCTGGCAGAGAGCAGGTCAAACCGCCTTAAAGCGAGTTCGTTAAGGTTGTATTCTGTTTATGGCCCGCGTGAACGCCCTGAAAAATTATATACGAAATTGATTGCCTGCGCTTTTAAAAACGAAGTTTTTACTCTTTTTCAAGGAAGTGAAAAACATCTTCGCAGCTTCACTTATGTGGGAGATATCATCGATGGAATCTTTAAGGCAGTTCAGAAGCACGAAGAAATAAACGGAGAGATCATCAATTTGGGAACCGAAGAAGAACACACCACGCAACAGGGAATAGCCTATGTTGAAGAACTGCTGGGATTAAAAATAGGTATGGAAATTATTTCCGAAAGGCCCGGTGATCAACTTCGTACCCTTGCCAATATAGATAAGGCCAGAAAACTCCTGGGATACAACCCGTCCACCAGTTTAAAGGAAGGACTGAAATTACAAATAGATTGGTATAAAACTGAATTTTTATAGGGTTTTGGACAATTCCAAAAGGTAAGCAGCCGCTCCATTAGATCCGTCAAAACCATGCGACTTTCAACTAAAGTGATCCCGCTGCTAAGGGCAGTTTTATTTCCGGCAAGAAGTTGATTTTTAGTTTCCTTAATCTGTCAACTGTTTTTTTCTGAAGGCTTTTGTTTTTCCCGCTGAAGCAGCATTTATATGTGGCGAAGCAGGCGTACTTTCCGATTGATTTAATGCTGATTTATGGGTGGTTTTGGACAATATTAAAAAATTATTTAAGACAAATTTATGAAACGATTTTTGATGTGAACTCCTTAAGTTGGTATCTTCAAATTTTTATAAAGTTAATCAAAAATCAATAAGATGAAAACATTGTACAAAGCCAAAGCTACAACAACAGGAGGCGGGGAAGGCCACGTAAATAGTGAGGATGGCGTTATAGATATGAAATTGAGTTCACCCAAAACTTTGGGCGGAAAAGGTGGAAACTTCACGAACCCCGAACAACTCTTTGCAGCAGGATACTCAGCATCGTTTGCAGGTGCTTTAGAGGAAGTTGCAAAAGAACAAAAGGTAGATCTGGGCGATTTTAATGTCACAGCAACCGTGCTGATTGGAAAAACCGAAGAAGGTGATACTGAAATATCGGTTATTTTAGATGCCTATCTCCCGGGAGTGGATGTTGAAACAGCTGAAGAACTGGTGAACGATGCCCACGAAACCTGTCCTTATTCCATTGCTACCATAGATAATATAGATGTCACCCTGAATTTGATGTTGGACGAATTATGATCAGGTTTTTTTAAAATTTTAATTAGTTGGATGAAAGAGGCGCGATTTGCGCTTCTTTTGCTATTATAAGCGGAATCGCCACCAGAGTTTGGTCCCAGGCTAATTTAAGAAACACCAGATCATTCGCCTTTTCAAAGTAAATGCTGAATTGTTCATGGATTGTGTCGGGTTGGGTTACCGGAATTTCTAAGGTCAATACGTCAAAGGCAGGATCCCGGTATGCTTTTTTATCCAGATCAATTCCCCAGGGATACATTTTAGAATTAAAAATCACTTTCCAGGAATCTTTCATGGGGATAGTCCACAGGGTGTATGTTCCTGCTTTTAAAAATGAGCCATCTACCAGTAAGTCTTCATTGGAATAAAAAGTAGTTGCTTCATTGGCACCGGTTCTCCATACTTCTCCATAAGGAACCAGATTTCCGAAAATAATCCTGTCTTTTTTATAAGGCCGATTGTAAATGACCTCCAGTTTTAGTGAAGCTTCCTCGTAATGACTGATGTCTTCCGGGCTATGAGCCTTGGTGGAATAACGGACAATAAATAATCCAGCCAGAGCTAATAAAAGTACAAGGCCAGTTATTTTTAATGCTGTTTTATATTGTTTCTTCATTTGTTTGGCTTGAGCAACTCAATATGAGTTCTAAAATTGTGCCAAATAAAAAAAATAAACATGATAATTTTAGGGGCTTTATCCCGGGTTGGATTTATTCTGAAACCAATAAACAGGTAATTCCATAAACAGAAAATATTTTGTTTTGAAATTTTTGGAAAAAGGAAAAATAAAAGCTTTTCCTCAAAAGTTATGTTATTTTCAAAGAGGAAAATTGGTTTTCTATTAACTTCTTGTTTGGGTGTTTTATAGTAAAATATATTATATTTAAAAAAACTAATTCGATGCACTCTTTTAATTTTTCTGACTTTATAAGTTCACTCACAGAAGGCTTTACACCGGTTATTGACATCAAGTATAAGTTAAAAGACTACGTAAAAATTGATCTCTCACAGGCCAATAGGAAATTAAATAATATGAAAATTCCATCTGCCCCGGAATTTAAAAAATATATAGACGATAAAGTTTCCAAACAAAAAGGCAAAGTGGCTTATGGGGGTTATAATGAAAAGCGAAATATTTATCAGCAAAGTGTCATTTTTAATAATGAGAAAACCCCTTCCCCAAGAGAGATCCATATTGGTCTGGATATTTGGTGTGATGTTGGTACGGCGGTTTTATCCCCATTGGATGGTACTGTTCACAGTTTCAGGGATAATGAAGGCCTTGGGAATTACGGACCGACAATTATTTTGGAACATATTATAGCCGAAAAAACCTTTTACACCCTCTATGGACATCTAAAGAAAAGATCCATAATTAATCTTTGTTTCGGACAAATAGTGGAGGCCGGGGACAAAATTGCGGAAGTAGGATCGCCCAAAGTCAACGGTGGGTATGCACCCCATTTGCATTTTCAGATTTTGGACGATCTCCAGGGAAGTAGTGGGGATTATCCCGGGGTAGTGGCAAAAGAAGACCTCGATCTTTATATGCAAAACTGTCCAGATCCTAATTTATTTTTGAAAATTGTGTAAACGAAAAATTTAAAAAGCTCCTTAAGGATTGGGTCCAAAAACTCTCTTTTCCGGTTTTGGTTTTTTTATCCTTCGAAGTCTAAGAGAAGAAGTGCCATTTTCCGGATTTTTTTATAAGGCACTTAAATAAAATTTGATTAGTGCCTTTCTGGCAAAACTTTATTAATACGGGTTTTTTTAAGCTACAAACCTGCCTTTCCCGGGTGCAGGTACACTAATATTTTTTTTGTTTTATTTCCCAATTCTCAATTCTGGATTAGTCCTAATTATCAATGCCGCCAATGCCGCTGTACCAACGCCCATTACCAAAGCGCTAAAAACTGCCTGAATTATATATGATTTTAAGTTGAAGTAGGCTTCGGCCTGTTCCTGTTCCATCGCATTGTTATTTACGCTGAGTTCGATCATATTGTCAAAATATTCCGGAGAAATATAGGTAGTGACAATATATTGGGAAAGGGGAGAAATTGCTGTAATTATAATGGTAAGTACAATACCTGAGATAAAACCCTGCCGCCAGGTGATGATCCCCTTAAAATAATTATTGCGCTTATCGCGTATCGCGAGTATATAAATTCCAAGGGCTATTAACCCGAAAATGTTGGTATAAAGGCCATGCTTGTCTATATGTTCCCCGTGCCATCCTACCAATTTTTCAAAAACCGTCCATAGGAAATATACAATTACAAAAATGATACTCCATTTGATTTCAATTGAAAAATTTTTCATGTTCAATGTAGTTTGGTTGAACGTTAAAATTACTAAATAAAATTAGAAGTTTGCTATATCAAAGGGATCTGAGGGATCTTATTTTGGGTTTTTATTGAGTGAATCGCGTTGTTAGATTAAAAATTTATTAAATCCGAATTCCGGCCCTGAGAAAAATTGTTTCCGGAAAAGAGAAATCTTCTTCTATATCGAGATTTTCAGGCAATTTAATGGCGATAAAAATTACTTGTTCAATGCTAAAAAAAACCCAGTAACATAATTACCGGGTTTTAACGTATCAATTCAAAATTCAACCCCGAGGCTTCGGGGCAAAATTCAAAAAAATAATAAATATCTCACTTCGTACTTCTAACTTTATACTTTTTTTGCAGTCAGTACCCAATCCCCTTTTTCAATTAGTGGAATGGCTTGTTTATATTTCAAAGTCTGTGTTTGCCCGCTGATCACATTTTTAATTGACACCCTCTCGTTCCGGTTAATTTTTGGTTGTTCCCGAACTA